>WFMU01000427.1 GCA_015488935.1 Flavobacteriaceae bacterium
ATTAGATACATATACCTCATAGCCTAAATTTACTAATAATTGTTCTAATATGTGTACGGACTCGCCTCGGGATTTGTATCTTATTGTTTTCATCGTAAATCTATTTTAGGAATTTTAAATTCTGGGAAAATTTCTTTCAAAATTTTTAACTCAGGCATTACTTCAAAAGGTTTTTCATAAAAATTTCTATCATGTAAATGATGTCTTATCATATATATTCCAAAATAACTATTTATTACTTCAAAATACTGTGAAATAGTTAAAGGTATCTCTTGTAATTTTTTAGAACCTCCATTATTAACTGAACCTTCTGGAACATAGTATAATTTATAACCATCATTAAAAAACTTAATTGTAATATAATAATCTGAACCAATAATTGTTTCAAATATTCTATGCTTTTTTATTTCTTTAATATCTGATTCTTCATACCAATCTACCCAAAGTTTTCCTTCAGTATTGTTTTCTGTCATTTCACCAAATGAATGTATATTAAAAAATCCTGTTAATAGAACTCTTTCTGTTTTTAAACTCCAATCTAACTCAATACCATCAAAAGCATTATAAAATTTAAAAATATCTTCTCCTACATTTATATTATACTCTTTTTCATAATATTCTAATTCTTCTCTTAAAAAATTAATATTTGAATCTTCTCTGTGTATTACAGCTCCTCTTTTAATTAAAGCTTGTTTCGTTTTATTAAATCTATCTTTATAATCCATTTTTATTTTGTATCTAATTTATTATTAAAGTATCTCAAAATTTGTTTTATTTTTATTCTAACTTGAATTTCATTTGCTCTTCTAATATTATCATCTATTTTCCTATTTATTAAAATATTTGCTAATCTAACAGTAAAATCTGATTTATTAGTATATGGTCTGTTATTAACTATTTCATTTATTAAAGTATTTGAGTATTCTATTCCTTTTCTATCAAAAAAACTTTTAATATGTTGCTGACCACTTTTAGCTAAATTAACTCCTGAAACCATTAGTCTAGGATTTGGTATATCTAATGTTGTTGTAAATATTGCTTTTGAATCTTTAATCCATTTTTGTTTTAGATTATTTTTCCCATCTTTTGGTTTATAATGATATATTCCTGTTTTTGCTTGTACCTGTTTAGCAAAAATATTTAAGTCTTTTTTATAATACTTTACTTTAACATGCATCCAAACGACATTTTTTTGATTTGGATCATTATTATTTCCTCCTCTACTAGAAGTATTAAATATTAATGTATGTGTTTTGTTTTCGAATTTTTGATATGCTTTATTAATACTATTTGGTGTTGGTATTAAATTATTTGGGTTTCCCTCGCCTCCTAGGTGATCATTAATTAAATGAAATTGAATCCAACCATCATCCTGTCCAGTTGTCAATCCTAAAATATCTTTAACTTCGTTCCATCCAGTAACTCCAGATCCACTACCAGGAGGAGAACCATATTGTACTGCATCTGTTAAATAGTTCATAGTTACATTTGTTGGTTTATTACTATCGGAGTTAAAATCAACATCTGATGCTGTAGGGTAATCTGCAGGTGTAAAATCCCCTGGTAATTCTCTCAATTTTTGACTTACAAGATTTACTGTGCTAATTAAATTTTCAGCATTTTTTTTATCTTCTTGAGTTGTTTTTCCTCCTTTTAAAGCTAACGATTTAGCTGCAACAAATTGATTGTAGGCTGCTTCTGCTTCAATCGCTTTTGATCTTGTATTTTTGTCTTTTTTGTGTTCAAAAATATGCTTAATCACTTGTTTTTTAACACTTTTCATCATTAATTTTGATGTTTTACCTTTTCCTTCAAAAAACAAAGTGTGTTCTTCATTATTTTTATCTTTAAATTTCTTTTTAATTCCTAGCCATTTAAATAGTCCTTTTACTGCTCCTTTAACCTTAACTTTTCCTTTTTTAACCAGTCCTTTAAATGCTTTCTTAGCTTTTTTAATAACTTTATTTATGGCTTTATCTATTCGTTTGCGTATTCGTTTTATTATTTTTTGTACTCTTCCTGTTAGTCCTGTTACTCCTACTAGGGCTGCTAAAAATCCTATTAATACTGGTAATACTTTTGCTAGGGCTTTTTCAATAGATTTTGCTACTGCTTGTACGTTTCCTTGTGCTAATGCTCTAATTCCGTTTACAAACGCATTAACCAATTCAAATATTTGAGCTGCTCTTTCTACAAAGAATCGTACTACATCTATTATTAACATTGCAGCTTTTACAAATGCTCCTGCAGGGCTAAGTAATCCCATTATCCATTTAATTCCAGCTTCTACAACTTTGGTTATTACCATATCTCTTATGGCATCCATTACTACAGTTTTTAAATCGTTAAACTGTTCTTTAATGTATTCCCAAAGGCCATGTATTCCTTTTTCTTTAATAATGGTAAATACTTCTACGGCCTTTTCCATTGCCGAAACTACAGGTTCTCCTAATAATTTTACAGCTTTATTTCTAAAGTAATCCCAAGTTAATCCTAATATTTGCATTACCAAACTAAATATTCCTTTTAGGCTAAATAAATCTTTTGGTATGGTTATTCCTATTCCACCTAAAGAGCCAGTAAGCCACTCTACTAATGCGGTTATTAGGTGTGTTTTTATGTTTATAAAGAAGTTTTCGAAGCCTTGTTTTATTCCTAAGAAAAGGTTTTTTAAGAATCCTATTGGATCTGCTATTATTGCTTTTATGGCATCTACTGCTGCTGCTAATAAGTTTAATAGTAGGTTTTTAATTTTAATAATGGTTTCTATTACTCCTTTTACAAAATTAAATGCTGCTTCTAGCCATGTTGCGCTTACGCGTTCTTTTATAGTATCGAATGTTTCTTGTAAACTATCTACATTTTCTTTGTATTTTTTGGCTAAATCTGTTGCTAATTCTTGTTCTTTTGCATTTACTGTTTCTTCTAAATCGGCATATTTATCTGTAAAGGCATCTAAGGCATCTTTGGCTAAGTCTTTTTGTTTTTTGCTTAGTCCATCATAAATAGTTTGGGTTTTTTTTCTTCCATCATCTATTATTTTTAAGGCTTCATTTAATCCATTGGATATTATGGTTGCTATTTTATCAAATATACCATCTAGTGTTTTTATAAATTTTGTTTTTTCACTTACAAATACTTTTTTTATAGCACCTTCATTTACATCTTTTCCAGAAAAGAAACTTGCTATAGAATCGTCTATGGTTGTCCAACCATAAATATCTCCTAATTTTTTTTCTACATTTTTTTCAAATGTTTTTTTAGCTTTATCTACAGCTTGTCCTTCTTCAAAAAAGAGATCTACTTTTTCAGAAATACTGTCTAGTTTTTCTGCAACTTTGGTTTTGGTTTTGATATATACTTCATCAAATTTTGCATTTATTTCTTTTTGTTGTTCTTTGTCTGATTTTTCTGTTGTTTGTTGTTTATTTAATACACCTGCAAAATTTCCTAATTTGGATTGAAACATGCCATGTAGTCCTTTTTGACCTTCTACTTCGGCTGTATTTTGTGCTGCTCCTAATCTTACATTTTCTATTTTTCGATAGGTTTTTGGTGCTTGTTTTGCCTCGGCTTGTGCTTTTGTTTTTGAACCTAGTGCTTCTGTAAATTTTGGTTCGTTAGAATTTGCCAATTGTGCATCAGTCACTTCATTTTCTTTCATGTAATTATCTATGGATTCACTTTCCTTTTCCATAGATATTTCTGTCTTGTGCTTTGGTTTTGGCGTTGCTGCTTTTTTATTTATTGGCTTTGGTGTTTTCCCTATTTTTTCTATTGGGATTTGTTTGGCTGTTTCTGTTGGTAAATTGCTTGTTGGTGGTTTGGTTTGTTTGGCATCACTTGCTAGTGGACCTGCTATTTTTTCTTTTTCGTTAGTAACATTTGTCCCTACATTTTTCTTTACGTCATCTAGAGGTTTTTCTTTTTTAAATTGTTCTGCGCTAGATTCATCTGTAGGTAAATTATCTTCTAAGTTATCTAAGTCTTTTTGTAATAATTTTTTAAATGTTTGTGGAGTAAACTTTTTCTCTTTTGCTTCTTTAGAGGTATTTTCTATGGTTTTAAAATGTGTTATTTCATCATTTTTTTTATCTTGTTCTGCTTTTGTTAGTATAGAAGCCTCTTTTACTTGAGTAAGTTTGTTTTTTGGGTCTGGATGAACTTTTTGTTCGTCTTTTGTTTGTTTTATGTGTTTTAGTGTTGCTTTAAAAGCTTTATCTTCACTTGGCTTTTTTGGTGTTTTTATTACTTTAAAATCGCCATAAAATTGTTCTTTGGTTACTACCTTTTTTTTGTTTTCTTGTTTTTTGTTTTGTTTTTTTGTTTTTTTAATAAATAAATCTTCTCCTTTTTTTGTACCTTTTTTTTGGTTTTTCTTTTTTGCCGTTTTTACAAGCACAAAAGAGCTTGATCCTGATTTTTTGGATTTTGCTTTTTTTGGTTTTACTTTATGTGCTAAGGCTGTACTCATTTTTATTTTACCACTTGGTATAAATTAATTGGTTTAACCATGGTAGTTTTATCATTCCTATTCCCCAAGGTAATTTATCTAATAATATATCTTGTGCTTGTTTTTCTATTTCTATATTTATTTTTGTTTGTGTTTGTATGACGTTTGCAAATCGTTGTAAAAACATAGCTCTTAGCGAATTAATTGCATTAGATTTATATATTTTCCAATGTGTTATTACTGCGCTTAATAGTTCATTACATTGTTGTTTTTCGTTTTCGGTTAGTTTTTGGTTTATGGTTATTACTTTGGTTAGTGGTATTCCTAGTAATATCTTTTCTAAACTCAATTCTAAATCTAATACTTCTTGATTGCCTGTTGCTAAATAATGTAGTACTAGTACCGCTTTATTTGTATGTTTTATTTTATGCTCTTTGGTTAGTAAATCCATTGTTTTAAATAATTCTTTTATAAATGGATGTAATAATACTAATCCGCCTTTTTCGGTTACAATTTTTACATTTTTTGTTTGAAGGTCTTTTTCTTTTTGCTGCTTTGGCTTTTTCTTGTTTTTGTTTTTGTGCTTGTTTTTCTTTTAAAAATGCTGTTTTTTGTTTTTGCTCTTCTTCTATTTTTATTTTTTGTTCATCATTAAACAAGGTTTCTTCTGTTTTGTTTTTATCAATTTCTTGTTTTGTTTTTTGGTTTTGTGTTTCTTCTATTTTTGATTTTACTTTTGGTTTTAGCATTATTTTTTTTATAAAATCTACTGTTATTTCTGAAGTACTTTCAAATTGCAAAAACGCTTGAATAATGTGTAATGAAAACTGCTCTTTTTCTACATGATTTAATATTTTTATTACTTCTTTTTCTTGTAAAAAAGTAAGCACTTTTTCTGAAATTTCTGTTATATTTTTTGTAGTGTTTTGTTGTTTATACCATTTTTTTATTTGTACTTCTGTAATTTTAACGTATAATTTTTTTTGTAAAATCGTTAATAATTCTTTTACAAATGGTTCTTGTTTGTTTTCTAATGTTTGTTTTCCAATTATCTTTATTAATTTATAGTACTTTTTATCGTAATATACATTTGCCAATCGTTTTAAAAATAAAAAATCATACGTTGCATTCTGTTGTATTATTTTAATTTGTTTGCTCGAAAATTTTAACGCTATTTTTAGCCATTCTTTTAGTTGCTTTATACTTATGTAATCTGGTAAAATACCTGTTTTTAAATAGTATATAAAAGCATCAAAAATAGATGGTTTAAGGCTTATTTCTGCTTTTATGTGCTCTGTTTCCTCAGGGTGTATTACATTAATTTTAGCAAGTTGATTGGTTAATTGTTGTAATAGTTTTTTTTGTAATTCTTGCGCATCAAAAGTTTCTGTATTTAAATGTAATGTTATTTCTTCAATAGTACATTTTAATTTTGGGTATGCTGCACTCCATCTGTCAAATAAACTTTCTACTTTTGGTAAAAATTGATACTTTATAAATGTTGCATATTGTTTTTCGTAAGAAAATGTGGTATTGTTTTCTTGCATTTCTACTTGAAACGATATGTTATCTATTTTATGCATAATTATTAAGCGAATGCACTTGCAACTTTGGTGTTAATTGCAGCTTCTTTAGCATTGTAATCTCCTATATAAGTAGCATTTATTAATTCTCTTGGAATTTTCATTTCTATTCTAAAGGTTTTCATTGTATTTGAAACGTTAAAAAAGTTATTTATGATTTTTCGTGCATTCTTAAATTGACTTGGTGTTATACATCTTAATATTTCTAGTGCTAGTATTTCTAATATCTCGTCTATCTTTAAAAAATCTGGTAAAAAGTTTTTTAAACTTGTGTTTTCTCTAAAATCATTTCTTAACTTTTCTCGTAATATTGCTATCTTATTTAGTGTACTATTTATTTTTGCTACTGTAAAGTTTGTTGTTGATTCTATTAATGTTAATAGTGCATTTGTTGGATCTATTATTTGAACCTTGAAATTGTCTATTGTTTTGGTTCTTTCTGTTATATCTTTAATGGTACTTTTAATATTTAATATATTAAATCTATCTTGTAATGATAATTCACATGTTAGTACTGTAGGTGTAGGTGTTGTATCTCTTGTTTCGTTAATCGGTATTGCTGTAAAAGTACTTGAACATGTTCCTAATGCGCTAACTTTTACAGATAGTTCTAATTGTGCATTTATACTTGAACTTGGATTTGAAATAAATACTTTATCTGTTTTTTTATTTGATATTACCTCTCTTATTTGCCCTGTTATTAAAGTCCATGTATATTTTAAATAATTTTTATTTTCTAAACTTGTTGGGTTGTTTGTACCTAGATTTATGGTTATTCCTTTACTTGTAAAACTTACTTTACTATATGTAGGTGTTACTTTAGTTGGTAATTTATATACTTTTACTACATCTGATGTATCTGGTAGTTCTCCATTTACTAAAAATGTAATTGATTCTCCTAAAAGATTGTTTCCAACACCATTCGGATTAAATGTATAACCTCCATTACCATCTTCTACTATAAAATTTCCTGTTTGTTGTGATTCTAATTTTGCTCCTGCTGGTATTACCGTAATAACAGTGTCTCCTATACCTCCTTCTTTTGGTAAACAAAAGCTTGTTTTTGGTATATTTACACTAGTAGTATTTGGAGGTCTTTCTCCTGTAATTATAAGTTTACTATTTGTAGTACAATTTACATTTTGATTTGCTACTCCTAAAAATAGTTTTAATTCTTCTCCAGCAATTACATTTCCTGTTTCTGGTAACAGAAATTTAAAATCTAAATTGGTGGTGTCTGTTGGTGTTATAGATTGTCCTTTATATGTCCATGTATAATCAAAATAATTCAGTGCATCTAATTCGTGCGAAACGGTTACATTTACTTCTACTTGGTTTGGCATCCAATTTAGGTCTCCATTTAGTACAATACTAATAATTTTTGGTAGTGTATAAACGAATAATTCTACGTCGCTTGCTGGAATTACTTCGTTATTTACTGTAAACGTTAACGACTGTCCTAATAATGAATTAGGAACTCGTTCTGGAATAAAAACAAAACCATTAGCAACACTTCCTCCAACTACACTATTTTTTTGTACACATCTTAATTCTCCATCTTGTGGCGTTACCGAAAATGATTCTAAAGCGGTTTCTTTTGGTAAACAATAAGTTCTTTTTGGAATGTCTAAACCAACAGCTATTACTGGTCTTGTTTCGTCTATGGCAAATGGAAATTCTGTTTTACAATTAACTAAATCATTATCAACCGTAATTTCTAATACTACTTTT
Source organism: Flavobacteriaceae bacterium (assembly GCA_015488935.1). Lineage (GTDB taxonomy): Bacteria > Bacteroidota > Bacteroidia > Flavobacteriales > Flavobacteriaceae > S010-17. Next base: position 7,768 of record WFMU01000427.1, read on the forward strand.
GCAGTTACAGTATTATTGACATCTGGAAATAAGAATTTATTTGGATTTGCAGGTTCTATTGGTATTAATACCTCTCCAGTATCTTTTTTCCATGTATAGATAAAATAATTTTTTGCTGCTAAGGCGTGATCTATAAGAAATTCTATAACCAATCCTTCATTTTTCCAAACTTTCTCTTTTATGGTAATAGTAGATTCTACTGGTAATTTGTACACCAATATTTCTACTTTACTTGCTGGAATTGCTTCGTTATTTACTAAAAATGTTATTGGCTCTCCTGCTAGTGCATCGTTTACATTATTTGGATTAAAATCATAATTATCTACATCTCCTTCTATAAAACTATCGCCTTGAGGTGATGTTAAACTTGCTCCTGTAGGTGTTACTGTAAAAGAAGCGTTTGGAACAGTTGTATCTCCAGGTACACAAAATACTTGTGGTGTTATTTCTAAATCTACTGGTTCTGGTGTGGTTGGTACTTCAACTTGATATACTATTGTTTCTGGTGGACAATCGGATGCACACATATACGGCAATGCAAAATCAAATAATACTTCGCTTCTAAAAGACGATTCTGCTATTCTAGCTTTATTTGGTGTTTTACTTTTTGCTTGATTTTCAATGCCTCCTTCATACACCATTAAAAAAGTTCCTCCTTTTGGTACACCTGCCATGTGCTCAATACCTGGGTGTTTTTGTATTAATTCGGATAGTATTAAGTCTTTATAAAGGTTTTCTCTTATCGTATCTAATTCTCCTTTTAACCATGCCATTTTTTCTTTTAAACAACAAAAATCAGATAGTTCGTAGATAAAATAATCGTACATTTTATCGTAATCATTTTTACCAAAAGTAGCACTATCACTTATATTGGATAATCGGAGTATTGCCTGTTTTAAATCGATACATAATTGATTTAAAGCGTTGTTAAATTTTATCCATTTACTGGTTTGGTAAAAACCATTTAAATCTTGTAAAAAATCTCTTTTTAGTACTTGTAAATCTGCTATTATTTTAACTGGATTTGTTAAATATAAAAAGTAATCGTCTGCATTAATATCTATATTAATTATATTGCTTAATAAAGATTCTGAAATTGCTGCTATTTCGAAAGAGGAATAGGTTTCTGCTTGTACATGTGTATAAGCGGCATCTATTACTGCTTGTAAACTTGTTTGGTAATTTTGATTGCTTGTACTACTTGCTGCACTAAAGGCACTTTTATTACGATGCATTTCTTTGGTACTAGCATCTGTTGTTTTTCTCTTAAAATTATCTGCTATTTCTAGTGCTTTTGTTGCTGTTTTTGTTTTTTCATACGCATTAGTTGATGTGTAGTTATGTCCTACAGTTTCTGTTGAATATTGATTAAAAAATGCAATGGCACTATCTGCTTTACAAATAAAATCTTTTTCCCATGTTTTTAATAAGGTAAGATAATTTTTATTTTGACATTTAATATCGTTTAAATTTACTTTACTTATTGGTGTTCCTACACTTATTGTTTTTACATCAAAAGCTAAATTATATTCCGATTTTAGCTTGTTTATTTTGTGGAGAGCTGTTTTGTAATTTTTACCAATATGACCTTCTATTCTATAAAAATTTTTATCTAAATGTGTATATTCTAATGGTTTTTGAATACTTGGCGTATTTTTTAAATTATTTTTATGATAGCCTAATTG
>WFMU01000428.1 GCA_015488935.1 Flavobacteriaceae bacterium
AAATAGGTGTATCCAAAGCCAAATAAACCTAATAAAATCAATGGAAAAATGATGTTTATACTTTGCCAAAAACGACGTTCTCTATAGGTTTTTTCTTTATCTAAAAATTGTAAATTTATATTTTTGGAGCGCAATTGTAGCAAACCAGCATCATCTAAAAGATAATGTACCGTATTTAATAGAAAATCTTTGTTTCCATTTTTAATACCTGTCCATTTATCGATACCTAAATCTAACGGTTTGCCTTGAAAGGTTTCATTTTTAATAATATCTCCATCTGCAATTATTACCATTTTATTTGCCTTGCTATTTTCTTTGTATAATTTTGTTTCGTATGGCTTTATTCGGTCTTTATATGCAGATTTAAACTCACCTTCTAACAATACGCCAAGAATTTGATTTCCTTTGTTATAATTGTTTTTTGTTGGTCTATTATTTATTTCGTCTAAGCGAATTTCTAAAGGTGTTCCATAAGGTTTTGACAGTGGTGAACTTTGTAATAAAACGGTTTTTTTAAGATTGTTTTTTAAGGTGTCTATGGTATTTGCAAAGCGTAATTGTACGGCAGGAATATTTTTGGTAATTGGATGTTTACTATTTGGATTTACCAATGGATAATAAGACCAAAGATAGTCTTTGTATTGTGTTTTTCCTCCAATATTACCACTGGCAAGTTTAATAGTAGCACTGTACATATCTTTGATTAGATTGTGTTTTACTCGAACACCATAAGCAAATAATTGGTCTGTTAAATTTAATTCTCTATTTAAGGCAAGCGCGTTTCCTGTTTTTATTAGGCTGTCATTTTCTGCTATTACATTGTCTATTAGCCAAAGGGTTTTTCCGTTATTTGCTTGAAATTGGTCTAAAGTAAATTTTTCGTTTTCGGTAAATTTTTTTGTTGGTTTTGCTACAATTGCCAAATCAAATTTGGTTAATAATTTTAAGGTTTTTTGCGGAATTACATTTGCAGAGTCTAATGGAAATGGTTCTAAATGGTAATAGGTACTTAATGTTTTTAGCAAACCATCTAAATAGATAAAATCGAGTTCGCCATTGCCTGTTAGTATGGCAATATTTTTTCTTTTTGTAGTGGTTACTTTATGAATGGCATCTGTAAAAGCAAATTCTAAATTTTCAATGGCACTTTGTAGTTGTACTTCTTGCGATGTTGCGTTGGAACTTGTTAATAAAGAAACATTTTCTTTTCTATTTTTATAAATTACCGTTGCCCAAGGAAAAATAATTGCTTCGGTTACTTTGCCATTTTCTTGTACCGAAAGGCGACTTGGTTTTAGGCCTTGTCGTATTAGTTTTTTTTCTTTTCCAAGAGGATTAATAAATCGAAATGTAATGTTTTTATTTAGGGAATTTAATTGCTCTAGGTGTTGTTTGGTTTCTAGTTGTAAACGTTTAAATTCTGCGGGGAAATCTCCTTCTAAATATACTTTTATTACCAGAGCATTATCTATTTTAGAAACTTCGTTTTTGGTAATGTCTGATAAAGTGTATCTTTTGTCTTTGGTTAAATCAAACTGTGTATATAATTTATTGCCAATAAAATTAACAAGAAATAATCCGAAGATTAAAAGTATTATTTTAACACTATTTTTTTTCATTTGTTTAAACATTTATTGCGAACTAAATTTGTTTTAATCTCATTTGTGTTAATTCTATAAATAAGCCAGTAACACTTAAAAAGTAGATAATATCTCTAGTATCAATTAATCCTCTACTAAGGTTTTGAAAATGTTCGTACATACCAAATTTTTGGATAAATACGGTATTTGTTGTTATTGAATCTGCTATAAATTCAAAACCATAATACGCTAAAAAGGAAATAAAAACAGCTAATAAAAAAGCGACAATTTGATTTTTAGCAAAGGTCGATGTAAATAAGCCAATAGCAACAAAAGAACTTGCTAAAAACAGCAAACCAATATAGGAGCCAATGGTGGTAGCAAAATCAATATTTCCAACAGGATTTCCTAGTTTATAGACACTAAATACATAGATTAGTGTTGGTATAAGAGCCAAGCAGATTAGCAATAGCGCGCCAAAATATTTACCGAGAATAATTTTCCAATCCTCAATAGGTTTTGTTTTTAATATTTCTATGGTTCCAATGGCAATTTCATCTGAAAAACTTCGCATGGTAATTGCTGGAATTAAGAAAATAAAAAACCATGGTGTAATATAAAAAAAGGAATTTAAATCGGCAAACCCTGCATTAAGGATGTTAAAATCCGTTTTAAAAACGAATAGAAATAAACCATTAAAAAGGATAAATAAGCCAATAACCATATAACCG
>WFMU01000429.1 GCA_015488935.1 Flavobacteriaceae bacterium
ATTTATTTGGTTATAATACTGTACAAATATATCTTTTTTTGGAAATAATAGGTTTTTTGATAAAATTAATTGTTCTAATTTATTGTAATCATTTGATTTTTAACAGTTCTTAAATTATTACAATTTCTGTTTCTTCTAGTAAATCTAAATTACTAAATCGCAAAAGTAATTGAGCTACAGCAAGTGTATCTTTTTCACAATATTTTACAATGCGATTTAGATTTTTTTCTTGGTAATACACTTGGGCAACTTGACTGCCAGAAATATCTTCTTTTGGCGATGGAATTCCTAAAATATTGGTTAGTAAGTTTAAAGAAGTATAGTGTTTATAGTCGCCAAATTTCCATAAATCTAAGGTGTCTATATGCGAAACTTCCCAAGGTTTTTTACCAAATAAATTCAGTTTTTCTGGAAGATTAACACGATTTATAATCATTCTACGAGCAATGTACGGAAAGTCAAATTCTTTTCCGTTATGCGCACATAGTACATGTTTAGGTTCGGAGAAATAATCTTCTAATAAATTTTTAAAATTGAGAAGTAATTGTTTTTCATCGGTATCAAAAAAAGATTTAATTCGAAAAGTTCTGGTTTTTTCAAACGAAGAGAAAAATCCAACAGAAATACAGATAATTTTTCCAAATTCTGCCCATATCCCAGCACGTTCGTAAAAATCTTCGGCTGTAAATTCTTCTTTGCGTTGGTATTTTGTTTTTTCGGTAAATAACTGTTGTTTGATTTCCGACAAATCTTTGAAACTTTCTGTTTCTGGAACGGTTTCAATATCTAAAAATAAGATATTTTTTGGATTGATTTTTTTTAGCATATTTTTTTATTTTTGGTTACGGTAACTCTTTTCAATTTTTTTGTAGTGATATAGTGACCGTTTTTTACATTTTAAGGTATAAATTTATACATTTTTTTACAATTTGAATTGCTGTTGTCCGATAAAAAAGGATACATAAGCAATAAAACTTAATAAAATAAAGAAATAACACCGTATTTATAAAAATATACTTTACTTTTAATAAAATAACTAAATTCGTATCTCACGCATTTTTGCATTTTTTCTTCGACTTTTATATAATTATGTTATATTTAATGGCAATTAACTTGTAATGAAACCATTCTTCCTAACAATAAGACCATTCCTCCTATTTTTGAAAAAAAAACGATGTTTGTATTATACCTTTGCCCTATAATTAAAATCTAAAAAATTATGATACGCTTAATAACCACATTAATTATTGCATTATTTGCTTTTATTTCTACCATTTTTGCACAAGAAGTTACAGGTGATTGGCATGGACAATTAGATATTCAAGGTAAAAAATTACGAATATCTTTTCACGTAAGTGAAAAAGACAATACCTATACATCTACCATGGATAGTCCAGACCAAAGTGCTTTTGGAATTCCAACAGATAAAACATTTTATTTAAACGATAGTTTAACTATTTCTTTAAAAAGCATTGGTATAACTTACAAAGGGCAACTAAAATCGAATAAAATTAAAGGAATTTTTAATCAAGGAGGTATGCAACTTCCTCTTATACTTTCTAGAAAAAAAATTAAAACAGAAAAACAAAAAGCAAGACCACAAGACCCAAAAGAACCTTATGGATACAAAAGTGAAGATGTATTTTTTACCAATAAAAAAGCAAATAATATTACTTTAGCAGGAACCTTAACCTTACCTAATAATGTTAAAAATCCTGCTGTTGCTATTTTAATTTCTGGCTCTGGACCTCAAAATAGAGACGAAGAAATAAAAATATTTAATCATCGTCCATTTTTAGTATTATCTGATTTTTTAACAAAAAATGGTATTGCTGTTTTACGTTATGATGATAGAGGTGTTGCCAAAAGCGAAGGAACACAGAAAGATGCAACTTCGGCAGATTTTGCTACCGATGTTGAAGCAGCTTACGAATATCTATTAACAAGAACGGATATTGATACCAAAAAAATTGGTTTAATTGGACATAGCGAAGGTGGTTTTATTGCACCAATGGTTGCCGCAAAAAATAAAAATATTGCCTTTGTAGTTCTATTGGCAGGAACAGGAGCCGATGGCGGTGAAGTTTTAAGAGCACAAACTAAAAAAGCAATGGAACTTAGTGGTTTAGATAAAGAGCATATTGCATATAATGATAAAATATCTGCACAGGTTTATCAACTTCTAAATACAGAGAAAGATACGAACCTAGCCAAAGAAAAAATAACATCTTACTTAACTAAAATCCGTAAAGAAGCACCAAAAAGTATTGCAAACTCTTTGACAGACAAAAATATTAAAAAACAAGTTAATGCCATTACTTCGCCTTGGTTATACTATTTTATTAAAACAAGTCCAGTACAATTTTTGTCTAAAACTACCTGTCCGGTTTTAGCATTAAATGGCTCTAAAGATTTTCAAGTAGTACCAAAATTAAATTTAACAGGTATTGCCAATGCACTTAAAAAAGCAAAAAATAACGATGTTACTATTAAAGAAATAGAAGGTTTAAATCACTTATTTCAAACTTGTAATACAGGAGCTTCTAATGAATATGCAAAAATAGAAGAAACTTTTTCGCCAAAAGCATTACAAATTATTGCAAACTGGATTAATAAAAGATTCTAAAACGTTTGGGATGATTAAATATAAAAATACACAATACGGACTTTTAATG
>WFMU01000430.1 GCA_015488935.1 Flavobacteriaceae bacterium
ATTACAAGTCCACAAATATATTTTTTATCTATTTCTGGCACAGATAAAATTCTTCAATTTTTTGGAGAAAAAGGAAAAATCTCTATTATATCAGATTTAAAAACCTTTGGTTATCATCCTAATATTAAAGGCTCTAAAAATCAAGAGTTATTAGATATTTACAGAGAAACGGATAGAAAATTTACCAATTTAAAATTAGATTTAATCAAAGCGAAATTTGATGCTAAAAAAGCAAAAGATACTGTTGCTGTTAAAAAAATTGAACAAAAAATAACAAACATACAACGAAGAAAGTATTTATACACCGCAAATTTTGCAGTAAATCATGCAGATTACGAAATATCTCCTTACTTAACACTTTCCGAAATTTACGATGTAAACCCAAAGTTACTGGATACAATTATTAAATCACTATCTAGTGATGTAAAAAAATCGATGTATGGAAAAAAATTAATTACTTATTTTAAAAAACAAAAAGAAAAATAAGGAACTATTTTAACGAGAGTTCAATAAAATTTGTGGACTCATCCAAAATCCAATCCTGAAACTTCGGGACAACATCCAGAATTAAAAATCCAAAATTCAACCCTAAGACTTCAGGATGAACTTCCCTAATTTGATTAGTGTTGGTCGTTTTTAATTAATTTTTCATTCATAACTCATAATTCAAAATCCATCATTCACCACTTTCAAAGTCTAATTTTTCAAGTGTAGCGATAGAGTCACAAATTGTAACGTGAAGTACCGTTTTTTTCTTTTTTACAAATCCATCAATCCAATATTTACGACATGGTTTATTTTTTACTTGACTTTTCGAAAAATCAATATCTCCATCCAATAATAAATTTGTAATTGCCGTACTATCTATTATTTTTTTAGCAAGCATGGTACTTATCTCTGGAGCATACTCGATATGTTTTTGCCGTATAATTCCTAAAATACGCTCATTAGGAAACCAATTGCATCTAGATTTTTTGGCATTAAGTATAAAGAATAAAATACCAATTCCCATAGCAAAGCCAATGCCAAAAAGTTTAAAACGCTTTAGTAAATCGTAATCAATTTTCATAAATAGAATTAAATTTAGAACGCAAAATTACACCTAATTCTTTAGGCTATAAAATTTTTACGTTTTTTATTAAAACAACAACAAGTTAATATCTCTAAATGGCAAACTAAACCAGTCTGCAACCGATTTATGCGTTAAAATACCATGATAAAAATACATGCCTTTTTGTAGGCTTTTATCAAAACGAGCAGCGTTTTCAATACCACCTTCTTCGCCAATATTTAGTAGATATGGTGTAAAAATATTACTAATAGATAAAGATGCGGTTCTGGCATATCTCGATGGTATATTTGGCACACAATAATGGATAACATCGTGTTTTTTAAATGTAGGTTTGCTGTGTGTGGTAATTTCTGACGTTTCAAAGCAACCTCCTCTATCAATACTCACATCAACGATAACTGCACCTTCTCGCATTTGTTCTACCATCGTTTCGGTAATTAATACAGGTGCTCTATTTTTTCCTCTAACAGCTCCAATAGCAACATGACATCTTCGGAGTGCTTTTTGCAAGGTTTTGGGTTGAATGGTTGAGGTATAAATAGTTTTTCCTAAATTGTGTTGTAGTTGTCTTAATCTAGAAATAGAATTGTCAAATACTTTTACCGAAGCACCAAGTCCAATTGCAGAACGAGCCGCAAATTCGCCAACGGTACCAGCACCAATAATAACCACTTCTGTTGGCGGAACACCACTAATACTACCTAATAGCCAACCATTACCATTGTTATCTTTATTCATTAATTCTGAAGCGATTAAAACCGAAGCAATACCAGCAATTTCACTAAGTGATTTTACAATTGGATACACGCCATGCTCATCTTTAATAAAATCAAAAGCCAAAGCAGTAATTCGCTTTTTAGCCAAAGCTTCAAAATATTCTTTCTTTTGTGCTTTTAATTGCAAGGCAGAAAAAAGGGTGCTTTGTGCATTCATCATTTCTATTTCATGCAACGATGGTGGTTCTACTTTAAGTACAATATTACAAGCAAAAACATCTTCGGTACTATACGAAATTTTTGCACCAGCTTCCGAGTAATCCTTATCATTAAAGTGCGAGTGTTCTCCAGCACCTGTTTCTACAACAACACGATGTCCATGAGCAGTTAATGCAGCAACAGCATCTGGTGTAAGGCAAACGCGTTTTTCTTCGAGTCGCGTTTCTTTTGGAATACCAATAAACAACTCTCCTTTTTGCTTTTTAATTTCAAGCATTTCTGGCTTAGGCATTAAATCTTCTTTACTAAAAGGACTAAATTGTTGGCTCATTTTAAGTGTGTTTTTATTGTTAGTTTTCTTGTTGTTTCCGTTATAATTTCAATATAAATAGAAACAGTGTCTAAAGGTAGTAAATTTTCGACATTTTGAGGCCATTCTACAAAACACCATGCATTTTTGTAAAAATAATCTTCGACACCTATATCTAGTGCTTCGCTTTCATCATTAATTCTGTAAAAATCAAAATGATAAATTAAGGTATCGTCTGCTGCTATGTATTCATTAACTAAAGAAAAAGTAGGCGAATTAACGGTATCATTTACATGAAGTTGTTTGATAATTTCTTTGATTAAAGTTGTTTTTCCTGCACCCATTTCTGCATAAAATAAAAGTGTTTTATGCCTTGCAGATTTAATAATTTTACGTGCAATTATAGGAAGTTCTTCTAAGCAATACGTAATTTCCATATTTTAAGATAAATAAAAATTTAAGGCTTCTACAATGTCAGATATAGCTACTTTACAATTGATTTTGTATTTGGCAATCTGTTCTAATAAGACAAAACGAATATTGCCATTTACATTTTTTTTATCGTGTTTCATTAATTCTAAAAACGAATCAAAATCATTTGAATTAAAATTTACACGACCAAAAACTGCAAGAATATAATCTTTTATACGCTGCATTTCCTTTTTAGGGAATTGAAATAATTTATACGAAAGGTAAGTTTCACAAATTAAACCAATAGCAATAGCTTCGCCATGTGTTAATGTATTCTTTTTACTATCTTGCAAAAAATACGTTTCGATAGCGTGACCAATGGTATGTCCAAAATTCAAAATTTTACGAAGGTTTTTTTCTTTTGGGTCTTTAGTTACAATTTCATTCTTAATTTCGATAGAACGATGAATTAATTCAGCCATATTTTTTAAATTCGATACCTCGGTACTCGAAGCAATAACACGCCATAAATTATTATCGTAACTAATACCATATTTTATAACTTCTGCCATGCCAGAAATAAGTTCTCTTTGCGGCAATGTTTTTAAATAATTAACATCAATTAAGACCATTTCTGGATTTGCAAATAAACCTATTTGATTTTTTAACTCATAAAAATCGACACCTGTTTTTCCTCCAACAGATGCATCTACCATACCTAATAACGAAGTAGAAATATTAATAAAACGAATACCTCGTTTAAATGTAGAAGCAACAAAACCACCCAAATCGGTAACCATGCCTCCACCAATATTAATAAGCAGACTATTTCGATCTGCTTTTAGTTTGGTTAGTTCTTGCCATACATCTTGGCAGGTTTGTAAATTTTTAAATGCTTCGCCAGCAGGAATTGTAATTATTTTAAAATCAAATTCTTCAGAAATTTTAGATAAAAAAATAGGCAAACACTTATTTTTTGTATGTGAATCTACCAAAATAAACAAAGAAGAATAATCTTTCTTTTTCAAAAAATTCGTTAAAAATTCATACTTACCGTCTTCAAAAAAAATAGAATAATCTTGTGCTTTTATTGTTTTCATTACCAGTTTTATTTTCGATTGCAAAATACAACTTTTTTATTCCGAAATAGAATTCCTGTCTCTTATACACATCT
>WFMU01000431.1 GCA_015488935.1 Flavobacteriaceae bacterium
ATGTGATTAAAAAAGAGAATTATGATTTTCTATGTTTTTTTAAATAAAAAAAAATATTCTATCAAAAAAGTATTATTTTACAAAGAAGATAAGCTCGAATTATTATAGTATTTTTGTGGCATTACTTGAAAATTTAATAGATAGTATTATGCAATTTCAAATAAATAAAGATACCATTTCTAAAATTAAGCAATTAATTGTAGATAAAAATAACGTTCTAGTATCGGAAATGTTAGAAGAGTTGCATCATGCCGATATGGCAGAATTATTAGATGCGCTAGATTTTGATTCTGCAGTTTACATATTTAAACTTTTAGATAGTGAAAAAACATCCGATATTTTAACAGAATTGGATGATGATATTAGAGATAAAATACTACAAGCACTATCTGCCAAAGAAATTGCCGAAGAGATAGACGAATTAGAAACTGACGATGCAGCAGATATTATTGCAGAATTACCAGAAGAACAAAAAGAAGAGGTAATAGCACATCTAGAAGATGTAGAACATGCCAAAGATATTGTTGATTTATTGCGCTATGACGAAAATACCGCAGGTGGTATTATGGGTAAAGAATTAATTAAAGTATATGAAGACTGGACCATCTTTACTTGCGTAAGAGAAATGCGAAGACAAGCAGAAAATATCGATAAAGTACATACCGTTTATGTAGTTGATGACCACGAAATTTTAAAAGGAAGATTGTCTTTAAAAAGTATGCTTACCACATCTACCAAAACACCAATAAAAGAAATTTATAACGATTCTGTAATATCTGTAAAAGTAGATGATAGAGATGAAGAAGTAGCACAAATAATGCAAAAATACGATTTAATTGTGGTGCCTGTAATTGATGAAATGGGTCGATTAGTTGGTAAAATTACCATTGATGATGTGGTAGATATTATAAAAGAAGAAGCAGACAAAGATTATCAAATGGCAGCAGGTTTATCTGAAGATGTAGAAGCAGATGATTCTATTTTTCAACTTATTAAAGGACGCTTACCTTGGTTAATTTTAGGACTTTTAGGAAGTCTTGCCGCAGTTACAATAATGCAAAATTTTCAAAGTATTATGGCAAATGCAGAATACAAAGCCTTGTTCTTTTTTACACCATTAATAGCAGCAGTAGCAGGAAATGTTGGTGTACAATCTTCTGCAATAATGGTGCAAGGACTAGCAAATAATATTATTAAAGGAAGTATATGGAAAAGACTTTTAAAAGAAGTATCTATAAGTGTGATTAACGGCATATTTCTTTCCTTATTAATAATTATTTTTGGAGAAATATTTCATTATAATTTAATATTTACCATTGCAGTTTCCGTATCGCTAATTTCTGTTATTATTATTGCCTCGCTAATAGGTACATTTGTTCCATTAATACTAGATAAAAGAGGGATTGACCCAGCGCTTGCAACAGGTCCATTTATTACCACAAGTAATGATATTTTTGGAATATTGATATTTTTTAATATTGCTAAACTTATTTTAGGAATATAAAAAATATTTTTAAGGAATGAATTTTTACAATAAAAAAAGGCCAATACCAAAGTATTGACCTTGTAACCTATTATAAAATAATTTTATTAATTACATTGATTTGCCCATTCTCCAATTTCCCAAAAATTATTTGGAGTAGAAATAGTTCTAGTAGCACCATTAATAGTTACATCAAAAGGATAAACTAAAGCAGCATTATTAGCAGGAGTTCCAAAAGCATTACTAACTTCGGTATTATTGTTTGCAGTAATAGTTCCGTTAGTAGTGTTAATTTCTATTGGAAACACAAAATCCCAACAAGTATTTGCATTATTACAGTTTGGAGCAACCCATTCTATTTCGGCATAACAATCGTTATTGTCATTAATAGCTACTCTTAGATAATCGGATGTTAAACCACTTAATGAGAAGTCAGAAATAGTTATAGGTAAATCAGCAATAGCGTAGTAACCAATAGATTGATTATTTCTTACGTATAAATCAAAATATTCATTTCCAGGATTTGTAGCAGTAAAATCTATCGTTATACTATACGTACCATCGGTATTACAATTGCCAACCTGAACGGATAAATTAGAAACTTCGCAAGAATTATTATTTCCATTGCAAGAATTTAAAACATTTAAATAATCTTGCATGGTAGCTATCGTTTCTAAATTTTGTGTATCAAGAACTCTTACTTGGAAAGGATAAACAAAATCGAACCCATTAATGGTGTACATTACATTTTCCCATTCAGTATCAGACTCAATTACATAAGTATCACCAGCATAACTTGTAATAGAAATAGGATAAATAAATTCAAAACAATCGTCACCATCACCTCCAGTAGGATCAGAGTTTGAATCACAATTTACAAAATCGTTTTGTGTAAAACCATCACAAGCAGCTTCACAAGCATTAGGATATTGTACAATACTTTCTTGACCATTTACAGATATTTCAACACAAACAGGAGCATAATCATCAGTACAAACACAATCCTCTCCGTCAAAATTACAAGAGTTTATTAACGTTTCAAATTCATTTTCATTATGAATTGTTTGTACCACAACAGCATCTGTAGCTTCATCATAAACTTCTACATTAAAAGGAAAAACAATACCGTTAATGTATAATTGGTCATTCATACCAATTAAAACACGAACTAAATCATTAAAATCATTAATAACAACTGTAGCACCATTATTATAAGATAAAGTAACAGGTAGTTGAAAGTTAAAACAATAGTCAAATAAAATATTACCTGTAGGATTATTGCCATCTCTTAAAGCACCATCTGAAGTAAAATGTTGTTGTAATTCGCTCATTGCAGTTTTTGCAGAGGCACTTTGGTTTGGATTTTGTACATTAATTATCGGATCTGTATTATCGCACGATGTTAATGTAAACATAGTAATTACTAAACTTAGTAAAATAAATTTTAATGTTTTCATGTATATATATTTTATGGGTTAAATGATTATTTTAAATAATTCAACACTAAAACAATTTTGTTTAGATTAACCCTACCTTTTTATATTTTTTTTTCTAAATAA
>WFMU01000432.1 GCA_015488935.1 Flavobacteriaceae bacterium
GAGCACAAGTAAATCACTTTGTAGAAATTATACCAAATGCAAGTGATATTTTTATTCAAGCAGTAAAAAATAACAGTTAATGGACAAGTTAAAGTTAATTATAAAGAGAGAATTTAATGCAAAAGTTCGTAATAAATCATTTATTGTTATGACCTTACTTGCACCATTTTTAGTGGTAGGTATGGGCTTTTTGATTTTTTATTTAAGTAAAGCAAACGATAGTAATTTAAAAATAATTGCATACGTAGATGCATCTAAATTACTAACCCAACATGCCTTTAAAGATTCGGAAACAGTACATTATTTAGATTTAACTAAATTAGGTGCTGAAGCCGCAAAAAAAGAAGCAGAAGAAAAAGAATATTATGGATTATTAACCATACCAAAACAAGATAGTTTAGAATTATTAGCAAAAGATATTCATTTTTATACGCAAAAATCACCAAACATGATATTGGTGGAAACCCTAGAAAAAAAAATAGAAGATAATTTGCGAACCAAAAAATTACATCGATTAAAAATAGATGTGGCAAAAATTAAATCCGCAAGAATTAAAACGAATTTAAAACTATCTAATTTTACAGGCGAAAAAACTTCTAAACTAATCAATGGTTTAAAAATAGGATTTGGCTTCTTGGCAGGTTACCTTATTATGATGTTTATAATTATTTATGGTGCATCTGTAATGCGTAGTGTAATTGAAGAAAAGACAAGTAGAATTATTGAAGTGATTATATCCTCTGTAAAACCATTCCAATTAATGATGGGAAAAATTATAGGAAACGCCTTGGCTGGATTAACACAATTTGCTATTTGGATTATTTTATTTTTTGTACTGAGTAGTATTGCTTCTTTGCTATTTGGTGTTAGCTTTAGTGAAATGCAAAGTGCAAAAGTGTCGCCAGAGCAAATGGAAATGGCAAAAGAAATGGTTGCAGGAAATAAAATGCAAACATTAATAACCGAAATATTTAACTTACCACTATTACAAATGGGAGTTTTATTTGTATTTTACTTTTTAGGAGGATATTTACTATACAGTTCTATTTATGCAGCAATTGGTGCAGCAGTAGATAGCGAAACAGATACCCAACAATTTATGATGCCTGTGATGATTCCATTAATGTTGGGAGTTTATGTTGGTTTTGCAACCGTAATTAACAATCCTAATGGTATGGTAGCAACTATATTCTCTATTATACCGCTTACATCGCCAATAGTAATGTTAATGCGAATACCATTTGGAGTTCCATTTTGGCAAATTGCTTTATCTTTGGCTCTACTAATTGCAACCTTTATATTTATTGTATTTATGGCAGCAAAAATTTATAGAGTAGGTATATTAATGTATGGTAAAAAAGCTAGTTATAAAGAATTGTATAAATGGCTGCGATATAAAGGGTAGATGTTTGAAGTAAGAAGCAAGAAGTAAGAAGCAAGAACCAAGAAGTATGAGAAAAGAAGTAAGAGGTATGACTTGAGAAATAGGAGAGAGATTTTAAAGAAACAGTATCACAGTACACAAAGGAAAAAAATATGAGTAAAATATTAATAATAGAAGACGAAGCTGCAATCCGTAGAGTATTATCTAAAATTATTTCTGAAGAAAGTAAAGACTACGAAGTAGAAGATGCCGAAGATGGTTTAGATGGTCTTGAAAAAATTAAAAATACAGATTACGATTTGGTATTATGTGATATTAAAATGCCAAAAATGGATGGTGTTGAAGTATTAGAAAAAACCCAAAAAATAAAACCAGAAATTCCATTTATTATGATTTCTGGACATGGAGATTTAGATACCGCAGTAGAAACCATGCGTATGGGAGCTTTTGATTATATTTCTAAACCGCCAGATTTAAACCGTTTGTTAAATGCAGTACGAAATGCTTTAGACAGAAAAGTATTGGTTGTAGAAAATAAACGATTGAAGAAAAAAGTAAATAAAAAGTATGAAATGATTGGAGAAAGTCCAGCCATTAAACATATTAAAGAAATTATAGATAAAGTAGCACCAACAGATGCTAGAGTTTTAATAACAGGTGGTAATGGAACAGGAAAAGAACTCGTAGCTCACTGGTTACACGAAAAAAGTCCACGATTTAAAGCGCCTATGGTTGAAGTAAACTGTGCAGCAATTCCAAGTGAATTGATTGAGAGTGAGTTGTTTGGACATGTAAAAGGTTCGTTTACAGGAGCAAATAAAGATAGAGCAGGAAAGTTTGAAGCTGCAAATGGTGGAACTATATTTTTAGATGAAATTGGCGATATGAGCCTTTCTGCACAAGCAAAAGTATTACGTGCATTGCAAGAAAGTAGAATAAGTAGAGTAGGTTCTGATAAAGATATAAAAGTAGATGTACGAGTAGTTGCCGCAACAAATAAAAATCTTAAAAAAGAAATTGCAGATGGAAAGTTTAGAGAAGATTTATACCATCGTTTGGCTGTAATATTAGTAAAAGTACCTGCTTTAAATGAGCGAAGAGAAGATATTCCTTTATTGATTAAACACTTCGCAAAAAAAATAGCAGATGAGCAAGGTAATGCAGTAAAAAAATTCTCAGATAAGGCAGTAAAATTACTACAAGATTACGATTGGACTGGTAACATTAGAGAACTTCGTAATGTAGTAGAACGATTAATTATTCTCGGAGAAGCAGAAGTATCGGAACAAGATGTAAAATTATTTGCAACAAAATAAAAACCAAGTTAGTATTTGCCTCTAAGTAGAACTCTAGCTAAATAAAGTTCCAACAAATATTTGAGTCTATAAACAAACCAAACGGTTTTTTTAAAAGCTTGTTAGTTATTGGTTCCTTAGATTTTTCTTATACATACTTTATGTTATTTGATTGCGCTATTTATGCTATAATATGTACATTTACTTTACATTTCATTTATCATAGAGCCTACTTCAAAGCTAAATGTATGTTTAGTTTATAAGCGTCTGTGTTTAATGCATCAAAAAATACCAATGAGATACATCTTATGCTATTTCTAAAAAAAAACTACCATTAACAATAAATAAAAATATTGTAAGTTTAGTGAATTCATTTCGATATATTTGCTAACGCATTTTTTGCCTAATTTAATGAAAGCTTTACAATACCTAAATAAATACTTCATAAAATACAAATACCGTTTGGTGTTTGGAATTATTATTACCATTTTTTCTAAAATATTGGCGGTACAAATTCCTTCATTTATTAAAAATTCTTTAAATATTGTAGAAGATTATAATAGAGGTTTGGTTAGTGATTTAGATATGGTAAAATCTACTTTAGTCTATAACATTTTACTAATTATTGGAGCTGCTTTGCTATCTGGTTTTTTTACTTTTTTAATGCGACAAACACTAATTGTAATGTCGCGATTGATAGAATTTGACTTAAAAAATGAGATTTTTAAACAGTACGAAAATCTTTCGCTAAACTTTTACAAAAAAAATCGTACTGGTGATTTAATGAATCGTATTAGCGAAGATGTAGGTAAAGTACGTATGTATTTTGGACCAGCAATTATGTACACCATTAATATGTTAATGCTTTTTGCGGTTGCTTTAACTAAAATGATTAGTATTGATGCTACACTAACATTATACACTTTGTTACCCTTACCAATCTTATCAATTTCTATTTATTTACTAAGTAAGGTTATTCATAAACGCAGTACATTGGTACAGCAATATTTATCTAAACTAACCACATTAGCACAAGAAACTTTTTCTGGAGTGCACGTTATTAAAGCTTATGCGATAGAAAGTCAAACCATTACTAATTTTGAAGATTTAGCAACTACTAGTAAAGAAAAAAATATTTCTTTATACAAGGCACAAGCTTTATTTTTTCCATTAATGATTTTACTTATTGGGATTAGTAATATTTTGGTTATTTATATTGGAGGAATGCGCTATATTAATGGTCAAATTACCAATATTGGTATTATTGCGGAGTTTATTATTTATGTAAATATGCTTACTTGGCCAGTTGCTGTTGTTGGTTGGGTTACGTCAATCATACAACAAGCGGAAGCTTCTCAAAAACGAATTAATGAATTTTTAGAAGAAAAACCTGCTATTGAAAATACAGTATCTTCTCCAACAGAAATTGCTGGTGATATTATTTTTGATAAGGTCTCATTTACTTACGAAGATACTAACATTACCGCACTTAAAGAAGTGAGTTTTACAGTTAAAAAGGGAAACACAATTGCCATTCTTGGTAAAACTGGTTCTGGAAAATCTACTATTGCAAATCTAATTGCAAGATTATACGATGCTACTAATGGCTCTATCTTAATTGATAATATACCAATACAGCAATTAAATGTTTCTAGCTTACGGCAACAAATTGGATTTGTACCACAAGATGGTTTTCTATTTTCTGAAACAATTAAAGATAATATTCGCTTTGGAAAATATGATGCTACGGATAAGGAAGTAGAAACTGCCGCCAAAAATGCATACATCCATCATAATATTATTAATTTTACCGAAGGCTATAATACCATGGTTGGTGAACGTGGTGTTACACTTTCTGGAGGTCAAAAACAACGTATTTCTATTGCAAGAGCTATTATTGGTAAACCAAAAATTTTAATTTTTGACGATTGTTTGTCTGCGGTTGATACCGAAACTGAAGAAATAATTTTAAACAATTTAAAAGAAATCAGTAAAGGTGTTACTACGATAATTATTAGCCATCGTGTGTCTTCTGTTAAAAATGCAGATCGTATTATTGTTTTAGATAAAGGAATACTTACACAACAAGGTACGCACCAAGAACTAAAAAATCAAAAAGGTTATTACCAAGATATTTATAATCAACAACTTACAGAAATGGATTAATTTACTAATTCGGTTAATTTTTTTGCTGTGTTTATTGTCGAAAATAGGTGGGTTTTAATTATGAATTTTGCCCCGAAGCCTCGGGGTTGAGTTTTGAATGAAGAATTAATAAAAAATAACTAGTCAGGGAAGTTTATTTTTTTCAATTTCACTTGATTATTTTGATTTGTTAAAATTAAAAATCTTACTAAGAACTTAACAATTACACAGTACTAAACAGTACCTAATCGATATAAAAATTGTTTACCATTCGTTACTTTTATTTGCGTCTAATCTAATAAAAATAAAAAGTAGTATGGTAAATGCCCATAACGAAGAGCCACCATAACTAAAAAAAGGAAGCGGAATTCCGATAGTTGGTATAATACCTATTACCATTCCTATATTAATGGTAAAATGGATAAAAAATATAGAGGCAATACTGTAACCATAGATTCTACTAAATTTGGATTTTTGTAATTCGGCAACGTTTATTATTCGAAGTATAAATGAAATAAATAATACGATAACAATTGTGCTTCCTAAAAATCCCCATTCTTCGCCTACGGTACTAAAAATATAATCGGTATGTTGTTCTGGGACAAAGTCTCCTTTTGTTTGTGTTCCTTCTAAATATCCTTTTCCAAAAAAGCCTCCCGAACCAATTGCAATTTCCGATTGTTTGGTATTGTACCCTTTTCCCTTGGTATCTTTTACTAAATTTAACGCTAGATTTATTCTATCGACATGTCTTTGTGGCAATAAATTTGTAAAGATAAAATGTGTTGAGAATATAAAAATTGCTGTTGCAAGATAAAAACCGATGTAGTAAATCCAATATTTTCTTAAAAAATATTTTTTATAATTATATGCATATATAATAAATGTTATAAATAAAAGTAAGGCTCCAATTTCTATATACATATAGCCATATTTAATAACTAATATGGTTGTAATTAATAAAAGTATTGCTAAAATAATATAATATTTAGGTAGTCCTTCTCTATAAAACACAAAAAAGAAAGTGAGATATACTAATGCAGATCCAGGATCTGGCTGAAGTATAATTAATAAAGCTGGAATTATAAGTATTAAAATTGCCTTAAGTTGGTTTTTAACTATTCGCAAATCAAATTGTTTATCTCCGATTAGTTTTGCAATACCTAAAGATACTGCAATTTTGGCAAATTCTGTAGGTTGCAAACTAAAATTGCCAATACTATACCATGATGTAGCACCATTAATTTTTTTTCCAAAAATAAATAAACCAACTAACGATAGCATGGATATTAAGTAAAAAATTCCTGCAAATTGTTTGTAGAATTCTGTATCAATAAATAAGATAATGATAATTAAGAAAAAACTAAATCCAATCCATAGTAATTGTTTTCCATATTTCGCAGAAAAATCAAGAATTTCGTAATGTACTTCTGTTTTAGAAGCAGAATAAATATTTATCCATCCAATAAAAATCAAAAGGAGGTATAGTATGACTAATTTCCAGTCTATGCCAATAATATTACTATTCGAATTTCTCAATGGTATCGTTTGTTATAAGTATTTTTCTATATTCTTTTTGTAATAGAGAATCGGTGAACATTCTTTTTTCTACGTATGGTTTTTGTGTCTTTCCAAAGAGGTATTTTTCAATCATTAACGAAGAAATTGGTGCTGCATATCTAGAGCCATAGCCACCATTTTCGATAAAAACTGCCAGTGCTATTTTTGGATTGTCTTTTGGTGCAAATGCAATAAATATGGAATGGTCTGCCAATGCAATTTTTTTTCCATTGCGTTTTATATAATTTTGTACGGTACCTGTTTTTCCACAGATATCTAATCCTTTTACTTTAGAATATTTTCCTGTTCCTTTTTCAAAAACTTGTAGCATTCCTTCAATTACTGGTTCAAAATAAACTGCGTCAATACTGGTTAGTTTTCTGGTTGTAAATTTAGTATCTAATTTTTTGCCTTTTATTTTTTTCACAATGTGCGGTGTGTAATAATATCCTCTATTTGCAACAGCTGCTGTCATATTTGCAAGTTGTATTGGTGTGGTTTCTACTTGTCCTTGTCCAATAGCATTTGAGATGGTACTTACGGCTCTCCATTTGAATGAAGGATAAAACCTATTGTAAAAATCGCCATCTGGAATACGTCCTTTATTCCCAACAGGTAGATCTACACCCAAATAATCACCTAGTCCAAAACTTTTTACGTGAGCACTCCAAATATCCATTCCTTTTTTTGGTTCGGATTGTTTTTCGATAATTCGTCTATAAGTATTAGAAAAAAAGGTATTGCAAGATTTGTAGATTGCTCTTTCAAAATTAACATTTCCATAAGTGCCGCAATGGCATTTCATAAAGGCATGTGCTCTTTTTCCGTAGCGATAGCCTCCTTTACATAAAAAAGTGCTTTTGGTAGTAATTGCACCTTCTTGTAGTCCAATAAGAGCGTTTACAATTTTAAAAGGAGAGCCGGGCGCATATTGGGCTTTTAGTCCACGATCAAAAGTAGGTTTGTTTATTGTATCTTTAATTAATAGTGTTGAGTATTTAGAGCGTTTTCTTCCAACCATTAAATTGGGATTGTAACTAGGTGCGGTAACTAAAGCTAAAATTTCTCCTGTTGCTGGTTCTAAAGCAACAATGGCACCTCTTTTATTAGCCATTAATTTTTCGCCATATTTTTGTAAGTCAATATCGAGGGTTAAGGTTAAATCTTTTCCTAGCACGGGTAAGGTGTCTAGTGTACCATTTTTGTAGGAGCCAATAATTTTATTGAATTTGTCTTTTTGGAATCGTTTTACACCTTTTATACCTCGTAAATCTTTTTCGTATTGTTTTTCTACACCGCTAAAACCAATTAATTCTCCTTGTTGGTAATATTTGTCTTTTTTTATTAGTTGCTCATTTACTTCGCTAATATAGCCTAATACATTTGCCGCAGAATTTATAGGATAGTTTCGTATAGAACGTTTTTGGATATAAAAGCCATTAAATTTATACATTTTTTCTTGTAAAAACGCATAGTCATCTTTTGCGAGTTGTTTTAAAAATACCGATGCTAGTCGCGAGGAGTAACGTTTTGCTTTTTTGTATTTTTTAATAAAGTCTTTTTTAGTAATTTTTAATAGTTTACAGAATTGTACTGTATCTAATTCTTTTACTTCTCTTGGAATTATCATTACATCGTAAGAGGTCTGATTGGCTACTAGTAATTTTCCATTTCGGTCGTAAATATATCCTCTTTCTGGAAATGTAAATTTCTTTTTTATCGAAATTTCGTCTGCTTCTTTTTTGTACTTATCGGATATTATTTGTAAATAAAACAATCGTAAAATAAATATTATTCCTGTTATTACAGTAAAAGAAATTAATAAATAGCTTCGTGATTTCATTGTTATGCTTTATTATTTTTTACAAATAAGGAAATGCTAAATGCAATTAATAAACTGGTAAATAAACTGGTTGATACTGCTAAAATAAGCGTGTCAAAAATATTGGATAATTTGTAATATTCTAATAAAAATAATACAATATGGTGTATTGTGGTAAGGGATAAGATATAGGTTGTTAATTGAATAAAGTTTAAATTTTTAATATTGAATAACAAATAATCAAATTCGCTTTTATTTTGTATAATATGGAGTACTGGCAATCTTAAGTAAGCAATAAATACCATTGCAGCAGCGTTACTACCGCCAGAATTTGAAAAAAAATCGATACATAATCCTAAAAAAAAACTGAGGATTAAAAATGTTCCTTTTTCTTTTTTGATTGGATATAAAAATATAAATAAGATATATACTAAAGGGTTCATATATCCAAAAAGTTTGACATTATTTAAGATTAATACTTGTAGAAGTATTAAAAGTATGAATAAGGCGCTATATTTAAA
>WFMU01000433.1 GCA_015488935.1 Flavobacteriaceae bacterium
CTAAAAACCAAAAAAAATCTTGCAACATGAAATTAGCATTTTATTACCACATACCAATCACACAAAAAAAGGAAGCTTTGTACATTCCAGGTTTTTTAGGTGTTTTTATAGATGCATTAGCTAACGAAGTAGAACATTTATATTTGATTATGCACAAATCGAATGCATCCGAGAGTATATCGGCAGATTATAAATTAAAAAATAAGAACATTACATTTATAAGCTTAGGTTTAAAAACACCTGCTTGGCATAGAGCAATATTTCATAAAAAGATACTAAAACAAGCAGTACAAAAAATAGACAATTGCAAGGCGTTAATCGTACGGTCGCCATCGCCTCTTGCACCATATTTTTACAAGTATTTAAAAAATACAACGTTAGTTTTTATGGTAGTTGGCGATTATATGGAAGCAGTAAAACAAACCAAAGCAACAACTTTTAGAGAAAAAATAGTAAATCTGTATTTGAATTACAACCATAAAAAATTCAAAGCAGTAATGAAAAAAGTAGATGTATTGGTAAACTCACCAACTTTGTTTGAAGCTAATAAAAACAATGCAAAAACCATTCACTTAATAAAAACAACCACATTATCTATTCATGATTTTTATACTAGAGAAGATACCTGCAAAAATGAAACCATTGAATTATTGTACACGGGTCGTTTTGACCTTCAAAAAGGTTTGGTAGAATTAGTAGAAGCTACAGCGGAATTGATTGCAAAAAATAGAAACGTTCGTTTACATTTAGTTGGCTGGGAAAATGATACCACAAAACCAGTAGAAAAATTACTTCTAAAAAAATCCAAAGATTTAAAAATAGAAGATAAAATTATTTTTCATGGTAAAAAAACAATTGGTATCGAGCTTCATAAAATGTATCGAATGGCAGACATATATGTATTACCATCGTACCACGAAGGTTTTCCGAGAACCATTTGGGAAGCCATGGCAAATAGTCTGCCAGTAATTGCAACGAGAGTTGGTGGAATACCAGACTATTTAACTGATAAAAAAAATGTACTTTTGATAGAACCAAAAAAGAGTAAACCAATTGTACATGCCATTGAACAGATTATAAATGACAAAAGTTTAAGAGAACAAATGATAAAACATGGTAGCAAAATAGCCAAAGATGCAACGCTAGAAATACAATCTAAGAATATTATTAAAATTATTGAAAGTTTATAAAATGACAAAATTTACCAGACTTTTTAGATATGACTTGCCTTTACATTTTGTATTGCGATTAACAAATTGGTTGCCAGACAATGTAGCATTTATTCGCTTACGCGGAAGATTAGCAAGACCTTTTTTTAAAAAATGTGGCAAACGCTTAGGTATTGGTAGAAATGTTACTTTTTATAATCCATCACAAATAGAAATAGGAAATGATGTATATATTGCCTTAGGATGTTGGTTTTCTGCAAGTTTTGGAGTTGTTATTGAAGACGAAGTTCTTTTTGGACCATATAATGTGATTGCAACCTCAAACCATACAAGATTAAATGGTTCTTTCCGATTTGGCAAAGCAGTAGGAAAACAAATTCGATTTAAAAAAGGCTCTTGGATTGGAGCAAATTGTACCATATTGGCAGGAACTATTTTAGGCAATGGTTCTGTAATTGCAGCAAATTCATTAGCAAAAGGCGATATTCCAAATAATTGTGTATTTGCAGGAAATCCTGGTGAAGTAAAAAGTTATTACAATGAGTAATATTTTATTTATAGGAACATTTTTTTCCAAACGAACAGGTACAAAATCCATTGCAGAAAAAATCCAAAATTCATTTTCTGGAAAACACAAAATAAAACTTGTTTCAAGCATAAAAAACAAACCAATCCGATTACTTCATATATTAGTTACAAGTCTTTTTTTTAAAGGACAAACTATAAATATTGATGTGTTTAGTGATAATGCATTTTTAATTGCAGACTATGCATCTAAAATTTTAAGTTTTCGAAACAAAAAAATAATACTAACATTGCGAGGAGGTAAACTACCAGATTTTTATAAACGCAATCCAAAAAAATTCAAAAAAGTAGTACAAAGAGCAACCATACTACAAACACCATCGCGTTATCTTCAAGATTTTTTTAAAAAAGAACAAATAAAACTAAACTATTTACCAAATCCAATACATCTTCAAAATTTTTCTTACGCACCAAATCCAAAACCTTTGCATTTACTTTGGGTAAGAGCATTTACCACAATTTATAATCCAGAAATTCCTGTAAAATTAGTAGCGCAATTAAAAAAAGAATTTCCAACTATAAAACTTACCATGATTGGTCCAGATAAAGGATTACAATCAGAAATAGAAACCTTAATAAAAAAAGAGAAACTCGAAGATAACATCGATATTATTGGACCAGTTCCAAACGATAAACTTCCATATTATTACCACAGTCATAGTGTTTTTTTAAATACAACATCCTACGAAAGCTTCGGAACTGCTGTAATGGAAGCCGCTGCATGTGGAATTCCAATTGTATCCACATCCGTAGGAGAAATTCCCTATTTATGGAGTGCTAATAAAAATATTCTCCTAACAGAATCAATAACCGCTGAAGCATTTGTGACACCAGTAGCACAATTATTAAAATCAACAGCACTAAGCAAAAGAATAAGTGAAAATGCTCGAAAAATTGCTACAACTTTCGATTGGCATAAAGTTTTAAAACAATGGGATAAACTACTACAACAGTGAAACTAATAACCAAAATATACGCAATCCTTCCCGTATTTTTACAAAATACACTAATCAGCATCTACGGTTTCTATTGGAAAAAACAACGCTTGGGAAACAAATTTTATAAAGCTATACCAACATACAAACAACACGAAAAGTTTTCAAAAAAACAATGGCACGAATACCAAACAACAGCATTACGAAAATTATTAATTCACGCATTTACTAATGTTCCGTATTACAAAGAAAAATACAGCGCATTAGGATATACCTTACAAGATTTTACAACCTTTGAAATTTCGGATTTAAAAAACTTGCCTTATTTAGAAAAAGAAGATTTAAGAAAATTTGGTACTACTACGCTACTTTCCACTAAAAAAGAAAAAGGAAATTTTATAGCAAGTAGCGGAAGTACAGGAACTCCAACCAAAATATATTTTAATAAAACGTTTCATCAAATATGGAGTGCTATTTACGAACTAAGAGTGCGTAATTGGGCAGGAGTCAACCATAAAATGGCAAGAGGTATGATTGGCGGTCGTAGAGTATTGCCAAATGCAAATGCAAAAGCACCATTTTACAGATACAACTATTTTGAAAAACAAACCTATTTTTCTGCTTACCACTTATCCGAAAAAACCGCAGTAAATTACGTGAAAGGATTGCAAAAAAATAAAGTAGAATACTTAGTTGGATATGCCATGAGCATTTATTTTTGGGCAGATTTTATCAACCAGCAAAATATAAAAACACCAAAATTAAAAGCCGTTTTAACCTCTAGCGAAAAATTAACAGCTCCAATGCGAATTGCCATCGAAAAAGCATTTCAATGTAAAGTTTATGATGCATATAGCGGTGTAGAAGCATGTGGCTTAATATCCGAAAATGAATACGGCGAATTACTTTTTAGTGCCGATACTGGTATCATGGAAATTCTAAACGAAAACGGAAAAGACGTAGCATTTGGCGAATCAGGCGAAGTAATCGCAACTGGATTTTTAAATTACGACCAACCACTCATACGATACCGAATTGGCGATAATGTACAACTAACCAAAGACCAAACTACCAAATCTGGCGTAAATATGCTAAAAATAGAAACTATCGTAGGACGAATAGAAGACGTTATTTTAGGAAAAGATGGCAGAAAAATGGTGCGTTTTCATGGTTTGTTTATTAACTTAGAAGGCTTAAAATCCGCACAAATAATACAACACAGCATCGAAAATATCGAAATAAAACTCGTAGTACATACAAATTTTAATAAAAAAAGCGAAACAATAATTACAAAACGACTAGAAAGTCAACTCGGAAAATTAAACGTAACTTTTACCTATGTTACCAATTTACCAAGAACAAAAAACGGAAAGATAAAAGCGGTAATTTCTAATTTACACTAACACACTACCGAGAAACTTAAAATCCAATAATTATAATGCCAACCGCAAAGTAAAATGC
>WFMU01000434.1 GCA_015488935.1 Flavobacteriaceae bacterium
GTTCTAAAGTTTCTTTATGTAATGATATATTTTTTTCTTTACGGATTTTTCGAATTGCAGTAATCACTTCAGACGTATAGTTAAAGGCAGTAATTATTTGTTTATTAAAATCTTTCTTTTCTGGATATCTAGATACAATTAAGGCATCTTCTTTACTTCTCTTGCTTATGTTGTGCCAAATTTCTTCAGTAAGAAATGGCATAAAAGGATGCAATACTTTTAAATTATTTTCAAAAGCAGTAATTATAGCATCAAAGGTTTTTTTATCTATTGGTTTTTGATATGCAGGTTTAACCATTTCCAATAACCAAGAGCAGAAGTCGTCCCAAATTAATTTATAGGTAGTCATTAAAGCATCTGAAAGTCTATATTTAGAAAAATGGTCTTCTATTTCAGCAAAGGCTTCTTGAAATTTAGCATCAAACCATTGCAATGCAATTTTGCTGGATTCTGGTTGCGGAATACGTGTATCTACTTCCCATCCATCTACCAAGCGAAAGGCATTAATAATCTTATTGGAGAATGCTTTACCTTGTTGTAGTTTACTTTCGTCAAAAAGTAAATCATTACCTGCACCTGAGCTCAATAATAACATTCCTGCGCGTACTGCATCTGCACTATAATCTTCAATTAGTTTTAAAGCATCTGGAGAATTTCCAAGTGATTTTGACATTTTTCTTCCTAATTTATCACGTACAATTCCTGTAAAGTAAACATTTTCAAATGGTTTTTCATTACGGAATTCATATCCTGCAAAAATCATACGTGCTACCCAAAAGAAAATAATATCTGGTCCAGTTACCAAATCATTGGTAGGATAATAATAGTTAATTTCTTTATTGTTTGGATTTCTAATACCGTCAAAAACAGAAATAGGCCATAACCAAGAAGAAAACCATGTATCTAATGCATCTTTGTCTTGTTTTAAATTGTTACTTGTAAGTGTATTGTTTCCTGTTTTTTCTTGTGCTAGTTTTAGAGCGGTTTCTTTATTTTCGGCAACAACAAAATCATCGTTACCATCGCCGTAATAATAAGCAGGAATTTGTTGTCCCCACCAAAGCTGACGAGAAATATTCCAATCTCTAATGTTTTCTAGCCAATGTCTGTATGTATTTTCTATTTTTTTAGGAAATAATTTTATATCACCATCTTCTAAAACAGCCTTTAGAGCAGGTTTTACCAAATCGTCCATTTTTAAAAACCATTGGTCAGAAAGTCGAGGTTCAATAACGGCTTTAGTACGTTCAGAAACACCCACTTTATTGGTATAATCTTCTACTTTTGCTAAAGCTCCTAAAGTTTCTAATTCTTTAGAGATTTCTTTTCTTACCACAAATCTATCTTTTCCTTGGTAGTGTAATCCAAAACTATTTAAGGTAGCATCTTCATTAAAAATATCAATTACTTCGAGTTGGTGTTTATCGCCTAATGCTTTATCGTTCATATCGTGCGCAGGTGTTACCTTTAAACAACCAGTTCCAAATTCTAAATCTACATAATCGTCTTCTATAATAGGTATAACTCTATTACAAATTGGAACAATTGCTTTTTTACCTTTTAGATGTGTGTGACGTTCGTCATTCGGATTAATACAAATAGCGGTATCACCTAAAATAGTTTCTGGTCTGGTTGTAGCAACGGTTAAAATTTCATCAGTACCTTCGATTTTATAATTAATATGGTATAATTTTCCATTTTTTTCTACATATTCTACTTCTTCGTCCGATAATGTTGTTTTGGCTTCAGGATCCCAGTTTACCATTCGATAGCCTCTATAAATAAGACCTTTGTTGTACAAATCAACAAAAGTTTTAATTACAGCTTCCGACATATCATCGTCTAAAGTAAATTTTGTTCTGTCCCAATCGCAAGAGCAACCTAATTTTTTTAATTGGTCTAAGATAACACCACCGTATTCGTTAGTCCAATCCCAAGCATGTGTTAAAAATTCTTTACGAGTTAAATCATTTTTATCGATTCCTTGCTCTTTTAGTTTGGCAACAACTTTTGCTTCGGTAGCAATAGATGCATGGTCGGTACCAGGTACCCAACAAGCATTTTTACCATTTAAACGTGCGCGACGAATCAATACATCTTGTATGGTATTGTTTAGCATGTGTCCCATGTGTAAAATTCCAGTTACATTTGGAGGAGGAATTACAATAGTATAAGGCTCTCTATCATCTGGTGTAGAATGAAAATATTTGTTATCTATCCAGTATTGGTACCATTTATTTTCTACTTCTATTGCATTATATTTTTTTGAAATATTCATTTTGGTATGCTATTTGCTTGATTAAGTTAGTGTGCAAAATTACATTTTAACTTTTACATATTAAAAAATAATAGTAACTTTACACTCTAAAACGGAATATTAAAGAT
>WFMU01000435.1 GCA_015488935.1 Flavobacteriaceae bacterium
AAATAATATGGAATTCTCAAAAATAGCAAAAAAGAATATGTATTTTTGTTACTTAAATGTTAAAAAACTAATGAATTTTATGTTTTGTAGAACTTTCTTTTGTGAATTTTGCTTGAAACAATAACAATTCTTATTTTTGAATAATGGAAACATTTATTTTTTATGTAAACCAAGGATTTTTTCATGTACTCGATATAAAAGCCTTAGACCACGTCTTATTTTTTATTGCATTAACCGTAGTTTATAGCTTTAGAAATTGGAAAAAAGCACTTCTTTTAATTACATTTTTTACCGTTGGTCATAGTTTAACTTTTGGATTATCTGCCTACGATTATTTAAACGTAAATGTAGATTTAGTAGAATTTTTAATACAAATAAACATATTAATACCACTAATTTTAAATATTAATAATGTGGTAAAAAAGAAAGAAATACAACATAACAACGTAAACATTTATTTTGCTTTTTTCTTTGGATTAATTCACGGTTTGGGTTTTTCTAATTACTTTAAAATATTATTAGACGATGGTGATGATAAATTAATACCTTTACTAGAATTTGCCTTAGGAATTGAATTTGCACAAATAGTTATTGTATTATTAGTTTTGGTGTTTGGTCATGTTTTTCAATATGTATTTAAACTAAAAAAGAAACTTTGGATTGTTTTAATTTCCATTGTTGTAATATTGCGAATAATTCCGATGTTAATCGAAAGATTTCCTTTTTAAAACTAAACTTTGGTAAGATTTTAACAATACTTTTCGTTTTTCTGATTACTTTTGATTTTTAATCTATCTTTTACTAGTGAAAAAACAAGAAAAATACGACAAAACATACCTAAAAATGGCTAAGGAATGGGCAAAATTATCACATTGTGAGCGTAAAAAAGTAGGAGCATTAATTGTAAAAGAACGCATGATAATATCCGATGGTTACAATGGTACACCAACAGGATTTGATAACTGTTGCGAAGATGAAAATGGCAATACCAAATGGCACGTATTACATGCAGAGGCAAATGCCATATTAAAAGTAGCATCCTCCACACAATCGTGTAAAAATGCAACTTTATATATTACACTATCACCATGCAAACAATGTAGTAAACTTATTCATCAAGCAGGATTTACACGATTGGTATATGCAGAGAAATATAAAGATACATCTGGATTAGATTTTTTAAAAAAAACAAATATAGAATTGGTGCATTTGCCTTTTTGAGAAATGAGAGAATAGAGAATAGAAAAGAGAGAATAGAAAAGAGAGAATAGAAAAGAGAGAATAGAAAAGAGAACAATAAAATACAAATTACAATGCATACAAAAAAAGCATTAAAACTATTCCTTTTAGCAGGAGCAATTTATTTTTTTACAGTTGCCCTAGTCCATTTTTTTGGAATAAAAGTACCAATGTTATTTGTGTATTACGATGTAGAATCAACAACATATCAAGACAGAATTATTTCTGTTTTAAGTTTTTTGTTTTCTGTATTTTTGTATTCAGGTTACAAATTGGCAAACACCGAAATAGTAAAATATATTCTATTCGGAGGAATTATTGCTATTATCGGTTTAGCATCGAATAATTTTTTTACAAGAATAACGTTTAGAAATAATCCAATTTATTGGATTGAAATTGGCTTATTAGGATTATATGTAATAGGATTGGTCATTTTTTATAAAAAAAGCAAAATATAAATGAAAATAAATAAAATATATCTACCATTATTTCTTTCCATTGCAACAGCAATAGGCATTTTTATTGGAAGCAATTTAGATTATAAAAATAAAACGGCAATGCTATTTGGAGATAGTCCACAAGAAGCAAAAATAAAACGATTAATTGATTTTATTGAATACGATTATGTAGATAATGTAAATACAGATAGTTTATTAGATGGTACAATAAAAAATATTGTTGCAAAATTAGATCCACACTCCGTTTATATACCAGCAAAAGACCATAGAAAAATTGATGAAAAAATGAATGGTAAATTTGTTGGAATAGGTATCCAATTTAGAATGTACAAAGACTCATTAACCGTAATAAAAACAATTAAAAATGGTCCTAGTGAAATTGCAGGAATTAAAGCAGGAGATCGTATTTTAATTGCAGATAAAGATACTATTTATGGTAAAAATATGAGTTCAGACGATATTATTAGTCGATTAAAAGGAAAAGCAAATACAAATATCGATTTACAAATTTATCGAAAAAGTGAAGATAAATTACTTAATGTTAGTGTGATACGTGGCGATATTCCAATTAAAAGTATCGATGTTTCTTATATGATTGATGATGTAATAGGCTATATTAAGTTAAATAGTTTTACAGCAACTTCTTATAAAGAATTTAAAGAAAGCCTTTTAAAATTAAAGAGAAAAGGAATGCAAAAATTAATTTTAGATTTAAGAGGTAATCCTGGAGGATTTATAGGCGTTACTACCAGCATTATTGATGAGTTTTTAGAAGATGATAAATTAATGGTATATACCAAAGATAAAAAAGGAAAAATAGAAAAAACTTATGCTACGGCAAAAGGAGATTTTGAAAAAGGAAAAATATACGTACTAATAGATGAAAATTCTGCATCAGCAAGTGAAATTTTAGCAGGAGCTTTACAAGATAATGATAAAGGAATTATTGTAGGAAGACGCTCTTTTGGTAAAGGCTTGGTACAACAAGATATGAAACTTGGCGATGGCTCTTCGGTAAGATTAACAACAGCACGTTATTATACACCTACAGGACGTTCCATCCAAAAACCATACAGGCTAAATCATAAAAAAGAATATTACAGCGATGATTTTCGTAAAAGATTTGAATCGGGAGAACTAACAAGTAAAGATAGCATTCATGTAATAGATAGCTTAAAGTTTGAAACACCAAAAGGAAAAATAGTTTATGGTGGTGGCGGAATTACACCTGATGTATTTGTACCAATTGATACAACAAACGTTTTTAGTAATTACCATTTTAGAATAATGAATAATTTTGTGTTTAATTATATAGATACGCATCGAAAAGAATTTAATACGTTAACACTAGATACTTTTTTAGAAAATTTTGATAATGATGAGGTAATCTATAACGCATATATCAAAAAAATAGACAAAAAATATTACCATAAACCAAAAATAGTCAAACTAATTAAATTTTACCTTAAAGCAAATTTTGCACAAGAACTCTTTGATGATGAAGGTTTTTATCGTGTAATAAACACCGATGATAACATGATTAAAAAAGTACTAGATTTAGAAATAAATCAAAATAATGATTTTAAAGATTAAACGATAAATGTATTCTATCTCAAAAAATTAATTTTTAGGAATAGATTCCAAATACAATTCTTCTACTTTTTTTCTTGCCCAAGGTGTTGTTCTTAAAAATTTTAAGCAAGATTTATAGGTTGGATTACTTTTAAAACAGTTGATATTAATACGCTCAGCTAATTTTTTAAAACCATACTCATCTATTAAAAATTCTAAAATATCGGCAAGTTTTACACCGTGTAACGGATTATTTGGTTGTTTTTTATCTGGATTGTTAGATTTCATTTTATTTATATTGTTTAATTGCAGCTTCTACACAGCGTTCGCCATCCATAGCAGCCGAAATTATACCACCTGCATAACCACCACCTTCTCCACAAGGAAAAAGTCCTTCTATTTCTGGATGTTCTAAATTTTCTGTTCTAGGAATATTTACAGGCGATGATGTACGCGATTCTACACCAATAACATTCGCCTCTTCGGTATAAAAACCTTGCATTTTTTGTCCAAAAGCCTTTAAACCTTTACGCAATCGTCCTCCAATAATTTTTGGAAGTAAAGAGTGTAGTGGAGCAGATTTTAAACCTGGTTGATACGAAGTAAGATTCAAATCATTAGATAATTTACCTTTCACAAAATCCGTTAAACGCTGTGCAGGAGCAGTTTGTGTTCTACCACCAGACTGCCAAGCTAGTTTTTCTAAATCTTTTTGAAACTGTAAACCTTTTAAAACACCGTATTGTTCGTATTTTTTTAAATCTTCTTCCGCATTTATTTCTACAACAATACCAGAATTGGCAAATAAACTATTTCGTTTAGAAGGCGACATACCATTTACTACAACCTCGCCATTTGCGGTTGCCGCAGGAACAATAAAACCACCAGGACACATACAAAATGAGTAAACACCACGACCGCTAACTTGTTGTACCAAACTATAAGAAGCTGCTGGTAATAGCGCATTTCGTTCTCCAGAACAATGGTATTGAATGGAATCGATTATTTGTTGTGGATGTTCTACACGAACGCCCATTGCAAAAGATTTTGCTTTAAGTAAAAAATCCTTTTTATGTAATAATTCGTAAATATCTCTTGCCGAATGTCCTGTTGCTAAAATCACTGTATTTACAGTCATTTCGGTACCATCTTTTAATAAAATCGCTTGTATTTTATTATGCTTAACTACAAAATCTGTAACGCGACTTTCAAAATAGATTTTACCACCATATTTAAGGATGGTTTCTCTAATATTTTGAACTACTTTGGGTAATTTATTCGTTCCAATATGTGGATGTGCATCTACTAAAATTTGTTCTGTAGCACCATGATATACCAAATTTTCAAAAATACGGCGTACATCGCCACGTTTTAAACTACGCGTGTAAAGTTTTCCGTCGGAATAAGTTCCTGCACCACCTTCGCCAAAGCAATAGTTAGAATCTTCATCTACAAAATGATTTTGATTAATGGCTTTTAAATCCCTACGGCGTTCTTGTACTTTTTTACCACGTTCTAAAACAATTGGTTTATAACCTAGTTCTATACATCGCAATGCTGCATACATACCAGCAGGACCAAAGCCAATAATGTGAATTTCTTTGGCATTAGAAACATCTTTGTAAGCAAATGAATAATCTGATTTTTCGGAAATTGATTCCTTAATATAAACCGCAATTTTATAGTTAAATTTGATTTCTGCTTTACGTGCATCAATCGATTTTCGCAAAACTTTTACAGCAGTAATATCCTTTCTTGGCACATCTAAAAAGTAGGCTGCCTTTTGTTTTAAAATATCCTTTTTGCTTTCTTCATGCAAATTAATTCTAATTTGAATCTCTTTTACCATAAAGCAAAAATAAGGTTTAATTATAGTATTATCATCCGTTCGAGTAAAATTTGTAACTTTAAGAAATAAATTTTGTATTGCGGTTTTTTATGAAATACCGATCTCGATACTATTTTTCTCCGTTTCTACGAAAAATCACTCGATAGGACGTACTTGATAATAACAAAATCATTTCTTAGGTTTAGAATTTTTTATATTATTGTTCGATAAAAAACATACATAAGCAATGAAATAATAAGATAATACCCTATTTATAAAATCACAC
>WFMU01000436.1 GCA_015488935.1 Flavobacteriaceae bacterium
AATTTATACATCGTTTTTTTTTCAAATATAGTAGATTATATTTTAATTAAAATTTAATTGCTTTATGTATTTATAAAAAAACACCAATTCAAAAAATGAATTGGCGTTTCTAAATTAATTTGAGGGGACAACTAATCTATTTGTTTTAAAATAAAGATAATACTCCTAATACAATGAGGATTACTCCTGCAGGTACTTGGTATTTTGTTAATTTCATTCTTAATTCTTGTCCTTTTGCTTTTGCAGTTTCATTTTTTTCTAATAGGTATTTAGATATTAATCCGTAACCTAGTAAGAAACCTACAACAAATTCAACAGCACTTACCGCAATTCCAATAAGACTAAAGTGTCCTAAAGAAGAAATAATTCCCCATACACCCCAAAAGGCTAATACAACGCCAATCCATCCTTGGTATGGTGTTAATTTATCTATTAATTCTTGTGCATTTGGTTTTTTTGCAACAATTAATGAGGATGCTGCAATAATTCCTCCAATAATGGCAATGATAGCTGATAATAACATAATTCTTTGTTTTTAAGTTAATTTACACAAATATACTAGAAATAATTGATGTTTATTCTAAAAAATTGATAAGTGCAATAAAACAATTTATATCTGTTGTTTTTAATTTTTTTCTTGGGTAATGGATTTATAATTACTCAAACAGGTTTAGCTTATGGTCATAAATATTGTTATTACTATTATGCTAAGAAAACTTTCGCTTGGTTTGTTGGATTACCAATAGCTCCTTATTACTTTTTACCATCACAATCCTCTGGTCAAACACAGCATTGGTCGCATTGGTACACAGAAACGCCTAATACTAGAAGTAGAACATTATATTATTAATAATTGCCCTTTTTTAACCCTGTCTTAATGCAAGACAGGGTTTTCTTTTTTTTAGTTTGTGAGATACTTTGCAGTTCTATCTTTATTTAAATACTCAGCATTAATGGTATAATTTCTAAGAACCACACATTAAACAATCATCTGGATTATCTTGTGAGCGTATTAACATTTGTTTTAATTCTTCTGCAGTTAGTGGTTTTTCGTCTTCTTTTTTCTTTGAGACGGTAAACTGAATTGCATTTACAGCCGATTTTGTTCTTAGGTAATACATTCCTGTTTTTAAGCCACTTTTCCAAGCATAGAAATGCATGGATGTTAGTTTTCCAAAATCTGGATCCATCATAAATAAATTTAACGATTGAGATTGGTCAATAAAATATCCTCTATGACGTGCCATATCTATAATATCTTTCATACTTAATTCCCAAACCGTTTTATATAAATCTTTTAAATCTTGTGGTATTTCTTTAATATGTTGAATTGAGCCGTTTGCGCGCATAATTTCTTCTTTCATATTGTTATCCCACAAATCTAATTCTATTAAATCTTCTAGTAAATGTTTGTTTACTACAATAAATTCGCCAGATAATACTCTACGAGTATAAATATTAGAAGTATATGGTTCAAATGCTTCGTTATTTCCTAATATTTGTGATGTAGATGCTGTTGGCATTGGTGCTACTAGCAAGGAGTTACGCACACCGTGTTTTATTACTTTTTTACGTAAAGCTTTCCAATCCCATCTTCCGCTAAGGTCATCTTCAGAAATATTCCACATATTAAATTGGAATTCTCCTTCGCTCATTGGAGAGCCTTTAAAAGTAGAATATGGTTCTTTTTCTTTTGCCATTTCCATAGAGGAGGTTACAGCAGCAAAATAAATAGTTTCAAATATTTCTTGATTTAGTGCTTTTGCTTCGTCGCTGGTAAAAGGCAAACGCAATTGTATAAAAGTATCTGCTAATCCTTGTACACCTAATCCTACAGGACGATGACGGAAATTTGAATTTTCTGCTTCTTTTACTGGATAAAAATTACGTTCAATTACCGTATCTAAATTTTTGGTTATTTTTTTAGTTACCTTGAATAGTTTTTTGTGGTCAAAGAATTTTTTTCCTTCTTTATTTTCACTAATATACATTGGTAATGCGATAGAAGCCAAATTACATACTGCAACTTCATCTTCGGCAGTATATTCCATAATTTCGGTACATAAATTTGAAGAACGGATAGTTCCTAAATTTTTTTGATTGGATTTACGGTTTACCGAATCTTTATATAGCATGTACGGATTTCCTGTTTCTATTTGTGCCTCTAGTATTTTTTCCCAAAGTGCTCTTGCTTTAATTGTTTTGCGTCCTTTTCCTATTTTTTCGTAACCTGTATATAAGTTTTCAAATTCATCGCCATAAGTATCAAATAGGTGAGGGCATTCGTTTGGGCACATTAGTGTCCAATCTCCATCTGCTTCAACACGTTTCATAAACAAATCTGGAATCCACATAGCATAAAACAAATCTCTTGCACGCATTTCTTCTTTTCCGTGATTTTTCTTTAAATCTAAAAAGTCAAATACATCTGCATGCCAAGGTTCCATGTAAACTGCAAAAGAGCCTTTTCTTTTTCCACCACCTTGGTCAACATAACGTGCGGTATCATTATATACTTGTAACATAGGTACAATTCCGTTTGATGTTCCATTGGTTCCTCTAATATATGAGCCTCTTGCTCTAATATTATGAATAGAAATTCCTATTCCACCAGCAGATTGCGATATTTTTGCCGTTTGTTTTAAGGTATCGTAAATACCATCGATACTATCGTCTTGCATTTGGAGTAAAAAGCACGATGACATTTGTGGTTTTGGTGTTCCAGAGTTAAATAATGTTGGTGTTGCATGTGTAAACATACGTTTAGACATTAGCTCATACGTTTCTATTGCTGCATCTAAATCTTCTTTGTGAATTCCTACAGATACACGCATAAGCATGTGTTGCGGACGTTCTACAATATTGCCATTTATTTTTAATAAGTACGAGCGTTCTAATGTTTTAAAGCCAAAATAATCGTATCCAAAATCTCTGTTATAGATGATTGTTGAATCTAATTTTGCTGCATTTTTTTGGATGATTTTATAAACATCATCTGCAATCATTGGTCCTTTTTTTCCTGTTCTTGGATTTACATATTCGTATAAATCTGTCATTACTTCCGAGAAGGTTTTTTTGGTATTTTTATGTAGGTTAGATACAGAAATTCGTGCTGCTAATTTTGCATAATCTGGATGTGTAGTAGTCATTGTTGCTGCAATTTCTGCTGCTAAATTATCTAATTCTGATGTAGTTACACCATCATATAATCCTTCAATTACACGCATAGATATTTTTATTGGATCTACTAATTTATTTAAACCATAACACATTTTACGTACTCTCGATGTTATTTTGTCAAACATCACAGGCTCACGTCTTCCATTTCTTTTTACTACATCCATATTTTTTATTTCTATTTTTGGGGTTAAAATTCCTCACTCTCTTTTAAAAAGATAGGTTTATTTATTTTGTTTTTTATTAGCTTGAGTTTACTTGACAATTCTAGCCAACTCTTTTTATTCTATTTTTTTAGAAATCTGCATCAAAAGCGATGCTTCCTGTTCCTCCAGATTTTACACCTGCTTTTTGATATTCGGATACTCTTTTTTCGAAAAAGTTTGTTTTTCCTTCTAAAGAAATCATTTCCATAAAATCAAAAGGATTACTTACATTATATACTTTTTCGCAGCCGTATTCTAGCAATAATCTATCGGTAACAAATTCTAAATATTGGGTCATTAGTTTAGCGTTCATACCTATTAAAGATACTGGTAATGATTCGGTAATAAATACACGTTCTATGTCTAAAGCATTGGTTAAAATCTCTGTAATTCGTTCTTTAGGCACTTTATTTACAATGTGGTTTTGGTGTAAGTGTACTGCAAAATCGGCATGTAAACCTTCGTCTCTATTTATTAATTCGTTAGAGAATGTTAACCCTGGCAATAGTCCTCTTTTTTTCATCCAAAAAATAGAGCAGAAAGCACCTGAAAAGAAAATACCTTCTACTGCCGAAAAAGCAATAAGACGTTCTGCAAAACTATCCGATTCAATCCATTTTAATGCCCAGGCTGCTTTTTCTGCAATTGCAGGAAAAATTTCAATTGCTCTAAATAGTTCGTCTTTTTCTCTTTCATTATCGATGTAAGTATCAATTAATAGCGAATATACTTCGGAATGAATTTGCTCCATCATTAATTGGAAGCCATAGAAAAATTTTGCTTCTGGGTATTGTACTTCACTAATAAAATTTTCTGCTAAATTTTCGTTAACAATACCATCAGATGCAGCAAAAAAAGCTAGAATATGCTTAATAAAATATTTTTCATCGTCGGTTAATTTTGTTTTCCAATCGATAACATCTTGGTCTAGATCTACTTCTTCTGCAGTCCAAAAACTAGCTTCTTGTTTTTTGTACCAATCCCAAATATCATGGTGTTTTATTGGAAAAATAACAAATCGGTCTTTATTTGGAGCTAAAATTGGTTCTATTTTTGCCATTTTTTTTGGTCTTTTTTTAGATTATTTTTTTTAAATTCTTAGTGAAGAATCGGGTTAACAAAGATTGGAAATTTTTACTCCAAAACAAAATCATACTTATTCACAAAACAAGGCGAGTTTTTAACAAAATCTATTTTTAAGTGGTTTTTAGGACAAAATTTAACTTTTATAATATTTTGAATATCAATTAATTATAAATTTAATTTCTTGCTAGAAGTTGATTTCATTACATTTGTAAACAAACGCAGAAAGAAAAAATATTTTTTAGTATTTAAA
>WFMU01000437.1 GCA_015488935.1 Flavobacteriaceae bacterium
AAAAAGCAGTTATTTTACGTTAAATAGATTCCAATCCATTTTAATAGCTCTTTCCATTATTTTAATACCGATAATTGCTGTTAACTTCACTTCTATTGAAGAAATAAATCATATCTCTACAGAAAATATTAAAAATAACAAATGGTTTTATGCTATAATTGTATCTTTTTTTATAAGCTTCGTTTGGTTTTTATACCTGTACAAGTTGGATGTGTTTGATAAAGAAAAAAAGCGTTATTTATTATTAGTCATTGTAATATCTAGTATTGTTACACTTTTTACCGAAATTCCGTATAATTTTATACATAGTTTGGGTTTTAGAAATGTAGCAAATCCTGTTGGAAGTTTTTTGTATTCTGTTTTTGGCATTGGATTAATTGAAGAAACAGTAAAACTAATTCCATTACTTATTATGCTTCGGTTTACAAAAGTAATAGATGAGCCTTACGATTATATTTTATATGCATCTTGTGCTGCTCTAGGTTTCTCTTTTGTAGAAAATACCATGTATTTGAATAATTTTGGTATCGAAATTATTAATGCACGTGCTTTATATGCTACTGTGGCACACATGACATTTAGTTCAATGATTGCTTATGGTTTATTTTTGATAAAATTTAAAAAAACAAAATATACTCCTGTACTTATCTTTATTTTCTTCTTTTTATTAGCCATTTTCTCTCATGGTTTTTACGATTTTTGGGTAATGAATAAAGCGGTTGTAAAATTTAAAGGTTTAACAACTTTATTTTTCTTAACAACGGTACATATTTGGTTTACCATGAAAAATAATACTTTAAATAATTCGAATTATTACAAGCATAATACATATATCAAAAACGATTATATAAAAATATACCTAATCATTAGTTTATTATCTATTTTTATGTTTTCTTATTTTTATGTTTCTGTAGTTTGGAATAGTAAAGAGGCAAATATGTTTTTAATGCGTTCCTCTATTACTTACGGATATATAATCTTTTACCTAATAGCCACACTATCTAAATTTAATTTGATTAAAGGTTTTACATTTCCATTTAAATGGAATAATAGCAGATTTATAATTCCAAAAAAGAAGGATACGAAATAAAATTTTCTTTAAAATTTCATTAAATCAAGTAATTCTTTTTTAAATCTAGTTACTGGTAAAAAGATATCTTCTAAGTTTTTTGCAAAAGGAACTGGTGTTTCAATACTTCCAATTCGTTTTACAGGAGCATCTAAATATTGGAAACAGTTTTCTGTGATTAAAGCAGATAAATCCGAAGCAATACCTCCAAATAAAGTATCTTCTTGCAAAATAATTACTTTTCCTGTTTTTTTAACGGAATTGTAAATTGTTTCTATATCTAACGGCTGTAAGGTTCTTAAATCAATTACATCGGCAGATATGGCATTAAAAGCAGTTTCTTTTAAGGTGTTTAGCACCCAATGTATTCCTTGTCCGTAACTTATAATAGTAACATCTTTTCCTTCTTTTAATAAAGATGCTTTTCCAAAAGGTATGGTATAATAATCTTCTGAGACTTCTTGATAAACAGAACGGTACAATGCTTTATGTTCAAAAAACAATATAGGACTTTCATCTTCAATTGCTGTAGCTAACAAACCTTTTGCATCATAAGGAAACGCTGGATATACTACTTTTAAACCAGGTGTTTTTGTAAACCATGCTTCGTTGGTTTGCGAGTGGAAAGGACCAGCACCAATACCAGCACCACAAGGCATACGCAATACTACATCTGCTTTTTGATTCCAACGGTAATATGATTTTGCCAATAAGTTAATTACTGGATTAAATCCAGAAGTTACAAAATCAGAAAATTGTAATTCTACAACTGCTTTGTATTTTTTTACAGATAGACCGTAAGCAGCTTCTATAATAGTAGATTCGCATATTGGTGTATTTCGCACTCTACTACTTCCAAATTGTTCTAAAAATCCTTCGGTAATCTTAAAAACGCCACCGTATTCTGCAATATCTTGTCCCATGATAACTAAATTATCATGTTTCTCCATACTTTGTCTTAATCCTTGAGATATAGCATCTACAAATCGGATTTTTTTACGCTTATTATTTGGAGTTACTTCAATTGCTTTATAATCAAATGTTGGATAAATATCATTTAATTCATTTTCTAATGTAGATGTAATATCTTCTTCTGCAAAAGCAACTTGTAGTCCATTATTAATTTCTTCAACAATTGCTTCTTTATACTTTACTTCTTCTTTTTCGGATAAAATTTTCTCATCGCGCAAAAAAGCTGCAAAATTTTCTATTGGATCTTTTAAACCCCACTTTTCTAATAATGCTTTTGGAACGTATTTTGTGCCACTAGCTTCTTCGTGCCCACGCATTCTAAAGGTTTTAAATTCAATTAAAACGGGTCTTGGTTTTTTACGAATACTTTCGGCTATTTTAGTAACTTTTGTATAAACTTCAAGAATATTATTTCCATCTATAGTATAGGTTTCCATACCATAGCCAATACCTTTATCTGCAACATTTTGATTGTTCATTTGTTGGATACTAGGTGTAGATAATCCATAGCCATTATGTTCTATACAAAATATTACTGGTAAACTCCAAACAGAGGCTACATTTAATGCTTCGTGAAAATCTCCTTCGCTTGTTCCTCCTTCTCCAGAGAAAACGGCAGTCACTTTATTATTTTTGGATAATAGATTAGCCAAGGCAATACCATTTGCAACACCTAATTGTGGACCTAAATGAGAAATCATTCCAACAATATGATATTCATTGGTTCCAAAATGAAAGGATCGGTCTCTGCCTTTAGTAAATCCACTCTTTTTACCTTGCCACTGCGAAAACAATCTATGTAAAGGAATATTTTTTGTTGTAAATACACCTAAATTACGATGCATTGGCAAAATATATTCATCACTGGCAAGTGCGCTACAGACACCAACTGAAATTGCTTCTTGTCCAATACCAGAAAACCATTTTGAAATTTTTCCTTGCCGAAGTAAGATTAACATCTTTTCTTCAATTAATCTAGGTTTTAATATTGATTTATAAAGATTTAACAGTTTTTTATCAGTAAGGTTTTCTCTTGAAAATTCCATTTTTTATATTTCGTAAATTTAATCTTATTTGGTAAGTCAAAAATAATATTATTATATTATATAAACTTAAAAACAGAGATAAATTTACTATTTTAATTCTTCAAAAATAGAAGCCATTAGTCTTTCTTTATCATTAATTACTTCTTCTAAAGAAATGGAAGTTTCTGTTCTAATAACACCCTTAATTTCGTCTAATCTAAAAATAATATCTTTAGCATGACTTGTATTTTTTGCTCTTATTTTACAGAACATTGCAAATTTTCCAGTAGTTAAATGTGCAACTGTTACTTCAGGAATTTTTTTAATTTCATTGATTATCAGTGGAAAACTCGAAGAGTTATCTACATATAAACCTACATAAGCGATAAATGTTAAGTTTAATTTTTCATAATCTAATACAAGTGTTGAACCTTTAATAACTCCCATTTCTTCCATTTTTTTTACACGAATATGTATAGTCCCCGCAGAGACTAACAGCTTTTTTGCAATATCGGTAAAAGGGGTTCTACAATTCTCAATAAGAGCCTGTAATATTTGATGATCAACCTCATCTAGTCTAATTTTTGGCATTTTTCTTTTTTTATTTGTTAGCAACGGTAAAAGTGACAAAAAAAACTTAATTAATCTAATAAAATATAAACTTATTTATCATTTTTTATGAGCATTTTGTAAGAATGTATTTAATTTATCTATACTACTGAAATTAAATTCCTTATATTCTGTATTATCGGCATTGTAAGTAGTTGTATTTTCTAGAATTTTAATATTTGGAATGAACTTAACCGAATTATTTTTAAATATTGGTTTCAGAAAAACGCCAATAACTTTCTTTTGTCCATTTAAGCATACATTTTTATATATTGTATCGTAATAATTTGTTTCGTTATTGGGTATGTTAAAATAAGACGTATAATCAAAATTATTGGAGGAATAAATTGCATTGACACCACTTAATAATGCCAAAAAATTATATTTTCTTGTTTTTTCTCTAAAATAATCTCCTTTATAGTGACCTGCTTCAATTAATATGGTGTTAAATCCTGCTTTTTGAAAATTATCACCTGTTGCCTTAGGGTAAAATTCATCTGTATATCTACCTATCTGATTTGGTATGTGTTTTTTTAAGGAAAGGTACATCGCTACAATAATACGCATGGTTTCTTTTCTTCCATCCGTTAGGTCTCTAGCTTCGTTTACAGATGGTGCCAAAAACGATATAGTAGCAGGATTATTTGCTTTTCCTACCGAAAAAATTGGTCTTTGATCGTGTAAATTAAAGCAATAATTAGGTTTAAAGTTATACAATAAATCGTGTAATAACTTACTTTCAGGTGCTTTCAATGCAACTGCGTCTCTATTTAAGTCAATATCTTGTGCGTTTACTCGTGTAAATTTCATTGCACCATCTGGATTTAACATTGGTACAATAACTATAGTACATGCTTTTAAAATTGTGCTTTGTCCTTCTTTAGAATTTAAATAATTGCATAAATCAAAAATAGCCTTGGTACCTGTGGTTTCATTTCCATGCATTTGTGACCAAATTAAAATGCGTTTTTTTCCTGTTCCTATTTTTATTTTGTAAATCGATTGTCCTAAAAAAGATTTACCTAATTCGATTACTTTAAAAATTTCTGGTAAATTGTTTATAAGAGGTTTTATATTTTTTAATGTAATATATCGTCCTGAAATTTTTTTCTGTTTAAAGGTTAAATATTCCTTGGTTGTCATTTTATGATTCAAATTTGCAATTACAAATGTAAACAATTTAATAGTTACAAATGTAAACGTGTATTTTTTACTTTTAGTTAACATTTGTAATCAAAATTATAACTACGAATTTGTAATTTAAGTCTAAAATGTTACTTATTTTAACAATATTTATAT
>WFMU01000438.1 GCA_015488935.1 Flavobacteriaceae bacterium
CATAATAGACATGGAAAATCTAGTTTACGTACGTTAAGTATTCAAGAAAATAAAACAAATAAAGTATTGCAAATAGGTGACGGTGTTAAGCTTCGCAAAGATAAAAAATACTCTGCTATTTTAAAATTAAAATGTGATACTACCAATATTAAAAAATACTTAACATGGTCACAACTTAAAAATATAGAAGAAAACAACTACAGACTTTTTCATGGCACAATTGTTTCAGAAAATAGTGTGCCAATTGAATTTGTAGGTTAGTATGTTTCTACTTGTCAATTTGGAAATAAAACTAGATGTAAAAGGTTAAACCTTTGGTGCATAAATAACACAAGGAATAATCATTTCCTCTAAAGAAA
Source organism: Flavobacteriaceae bacterium (assembly GCA_015488935.1). Classification (GTDB taxonomy): domain Bacteria; phylum Bacteroidota; class Bacteroidia; order Flavobacteriales; family Flavobacteriaceae; genus S010-17. Next base: position 360 of record WFMU01000438.1, read on the forward strand.
TACCACCATGTTGGTAGGTGTTTTTATAATATTTTACATAGTGATTGTAATTATTAGGATATGCAAAAAACAAATCCTCTTTTGCAAAAATAAAAGAACTTGTCATGTAACCAGATGGTAACCCAACAGCAGCTGGATTTTTAATAGCCAAGACATCTTTTTCTTCATACGTTAAACTACGACCTGTTTTGTAGCGTAGATTGGCAGAAATATTCTTTTCGCCAATAACTTTAGTAGGTTTATTGGTATTAATAGTGCCGTGATCGGTAGTAATAATTAATTTTAAACCCATTTGTTGTGCTTTCTGAATCATTTCCAATAAAGGCGAATTATTAAACCAACTAAGCGTTAAAGAACGATATGCCTTATCATCTTTGGCAAGTTCCTTAATCATGTCCATTTCGGTACGAGAATGCGAAAGCATATCCACAAAATTATATACAATAACCGTTAAGTCATTATCTTTAATTTTAGAAAAATTAGAAGCCAAATCGTTTCCTTTTACAAGAGAAGTAATTTTGTAATACTCGTGTTTAATATCTAAACGAAGTCGTTTTAGTTGCGCTTCTAAAAATTTATTTTCAAACAAGTTTTTACCACCCTCGTCCGTATCATTACGCCAATATTCTGGGTGTTTCTTTTCCATTTCGGCAGGAGTTAAGCCAGAAAAAATAGCATTACGAGCATATTGTGTAGCCGTTGGCAGAATACTATAAAAAGCAATTTCTTCTGTTTTTTTATAATAGTTATTAATCACAGGTTCTATAACACGTAATTGGTCGTAACGTAAATTGTCAATAACAATTAATACGGTACCTTGTTTGCTGTTAATTTCTGGGCGAATAATCTTATTAAAAAGATGATGTGAAAGAATTGGTTTATCTGCATTTACATCGAACCAATCTTCGTAATTTTTTTTAATGAATTTAAAAAATAAGGTGTTTGCTTCCGTTTTTTGCGCTTCTAAAATTTCAATCATTCCAGAATCTGCAATCGATTCTAGTTGAATTTCCCAATGCACTAATTTTTTATACAGTTCCACCCAATCTTCATAACTATTAACCATGGCTAAATCCATCGATATTTTACGAAACTCTTGTTGGTAGCTAGAAGTAGTTTTTTGAGAAACCAATCTAGAATGATCTAAATTCTTCTTTAAACTCAATAAAATCTGATTTGGATTAACAGGTTTAATCAAGTAATCGGAAATTTTAGAGCCAATAGCTTCTTCCATAATATATTCCTCTTCACTTTTAGTAATCATTACTACAGGTAAGTTATGGCGAATCTCTTTAATTTGTGCTAGTGTTTCGATACCAGTAAGTCCAGGCATATTTTCATCTAAAAAAACAATATCAATTTGTCTTTCATCTGCAATAATATCAATAGCATCTGCACCATTAGTAGCTGTAATTACCTCATATCCTTTTTTCTCTAAAAATAAGATATGAGGTTTTAATAAATCAATTTCGTCATCTACCCAAAGTATATTTATCATATATGTATTTTTTTATTTGTTTAAAAACTATTTGTATGTGTTTATAATTCAAAACCCAGAACCCAAAACTCAAAATCCAGAACCCAAAACTCAAAATCCAAAACTCAAAACTCAAAATTAAAAAAAACAATTCCTTACCTTTGTCAAATGAATAAGCTCAAAATTATAAACGACCCAATTTACGGATTTATTACAATACCAAGCGAATTAATTTTCGATATTATAGAACACCGTTATTTTCAGCGACTTCGAAGAGTTTCTCAGATGGGCATGTCGTATATGGTATATCCAGGTGCACATCATACCAGATTTCAACATGCTATTGGTTGTATACATTTAATGCAAAAAGCAGTACATGTATTGCGATTTAAAGGCGTGGAGATATCTAATGCAGAAGAAGAAGCACTGCAAGTAGCTATTTTATTGCATGATATTGGACATGGAGCATTTTCGCATGCATTAGAACACAGTATTGTAAATAAAATATCGCACGAAGAGATTTCTTTAAAATTTATGGAAGAATTAAATATAGAATTTAAAGGGAAACTAACTCTTGCAATTAAAATATTTAAAGGAAAACACATTCGTAAATTTTTAAATCAATTAATATCTAGTCAATTAGATATCGATCGACTAGATTATTTACGAAGAGATAGTTTTTATACAGGAGTTGCAGAAGGAAATGTAAATGCAGAACGATTAATTACTATGCTAAATGTAAAAGAAGAAGAGTTGGTAGTAGAAGAAAAAGGAATCTATTCGGTAGAAAAATTTATTATTGCAAGACGATTAATGTATTGGCAAGTATATTTACACAAAACAGGATTGGTAGCAGAAAATATCTTAGTAAAAGTTTTGCAACGAGCAAAAGAACTGGCAGAAAAAGGAGAAAAGCTAGAAGCGAGTAAAGCATTACAATTTTTCTTATACCATAAAATAGAAAAAAAGAGTTTTGATAAAACAGTATTAGAAACATTTTCGCAATTAGACGATTATGATATTATAGCAGCCGTAAAAGCATGGCAAAACCATACCGATGTAATTTTATCTACATTGAGTAAGGCAATAATTCAACGAAAGTTACCAAAAATTAGATTAAAAAATTATCCAATTGAAAAAGAAGAAGTTCGTAGAATAAAAAAAGAAATTCAAGCTAAATATAAGATTTCAGAAACCGAATTATCCTATTTTGTTATGGAAGGAACGGTTTCTAATCATGCATATTCTGTGAAACAAAGTCCGATACACATCTTGTTTAAAAATGGAAAATTAAAAGATATTGTGGCAGCATCCGACCATTTAAATTTACAAGCACTAACAAAGCCAGTGGTAAAATATTACATCTCATATCCAAAGTAAAAATTAAACTTTCAATTTAATCTTTTAATACGTTACTTTTTTCTTATTTTTGCAGACAATGAAATTTACAGCCAGTCAAATAGCAGAAGTTTTAGATGGAGTAGTCTATGGAGATACAGAAGTAGAAGTATCAAAACTCGCAAAAATAGAAGAGGGAGAAAAAGGGTCATTGACATTTTTATCTAACCCAAAATACACTAATTTTTTATATACTACAAAATCCTCAATAGCAATAGTTAACGAAGATTTTGAGCCAACAAAAAAGATTAGTTTAACACTGATAAAAGTAAAAGATGCAGGAAAAGCATTTTCTAAATTACTAGCCTATTACAATCAAGTAAAATTACATAAAGAAGGTATAGAAACACCAAGTTATATTAGTAAAACAGCAAAATTAGGAAAAGATGTTTATATTGGTGCATTTGCATATATTGGAAATAATGTTGTTTTAGGAGATAATGTAAAGATTTATCCAAATGTATATGTAGGAGATAATACAACCATAGGAGATAATACCACATTGTTTTCAGGAGTAAAAATATATTCAGAAATTGTTATAGGAAAAAATTGTAATATAAATTCGGGAGCCGTAATTGGTTGTGATGGATTTGGATTTTTGCCAGATGAGCACGGCGTATTTTCTGCAATACCACAAATAGGAAATGTTATTATTGAAGATAATGTTGATATTGGAGCAGCTACAACCATAGATAGAGCAACTTTAGGTGCTACAATAATTAGAAAAGGTGTAAAACTAGATAATCAAATTCAAGTAGCACATAATGTAGAAATAGGAAAAAATACCGTTATTGCAGCACAAACAGGAATTGCAGGTTCAACAAAAATAGGAGAGCAATGTATGATAGGAGGGCAAGTAGCTATTGTAGGACATATTACTGTAGGTAACCATGTAAAAGTACAAGCTTTATCTGGAGTGGCACGAAGTTTAAAAGACAATGCTGTAGTACAAGGAAGTAGAGCCTTTAATTACAGCGATTGGAATCGCTCTTACGTCCACTTTAAAAATTTAGGGAAATTAGTAGCAAGAGTAAGCGAACTAGAAAAAAAACTAAAAAAGTAAATTAAAATAATTACTAGTAACTAAAAGGTATATGGAAGTTAAAAAACAAAAAACCATACAAAAAGAAGTCTCACTCGAAGGCGTAGGATTACATACTGGAAACAAAGTTTCGTTAAAGTTTAAACCAGCTCCAGTAAATACAGGCTTTATATTTGTTAGAGTAGATATAGAAGGAACTCCTACAGTAGAAGCTTTAGCACAATATGTTACCGCAACAGAAAGAGGTACAAATTTAGAAAAAAATGGTGTGGTAATTAATACCTCAGAACATGTTTTAGCTGCCGCAGTAGGTTTAGATTTAGACAATTTAATAATTGAGATAAATGCACCAGAACCACCAATAATGGACGGCTCTTCTAAATATTTTGTAGAAGCACTAGAAAAAGCAGAAATCGTAGAGCAAGATGCAGTAATAGAAGAATATGTAGTAACAGAAAATATCTCTTTTGTAGATGAAGAAACAGGAAGCGAGATAATGTTAATGCCTTGCGAAGAATTTCGTATCACAACCATGGTAGATTTTGGAACAAATATACTAGGAACACAAAATGCAACTCTAGATAAAATTGCAGACTTTAAAACAGAAATAGCAAGAGCAAGAACTTTTAGTTTCTTACACGAAATAGAAATGCTCTTAGACAATAACCTAATAAAAGGAGGCGATTTAAACAATGCCATTGTTTATGTAGATAACGAATTATCTGAAGAAACAATGGATAAGCTAAAAAAAGCATTTAAAAAAGAATATTTAAATGTAAAACCAAACGGAATTTTAGATAACCTAACCCTACATTGGCCAAACGAAGCAGCAAGACACAAACTGCTAGATGTTATTGGAGATTTAGCACTAGTAGGAACACGAATTAGAGGAAAAGTAATTGCAAACAAACCAGGACATAAAGTAAATACAAGCTTTGCAAAAAAATTAGCAAAAAAAATAAAACAAGAAAAACGTAATTACGTTCCAAAAATAGATTTGAATGCACCACCATTAATGGACATTCATAAAATAATGGATATATTACCTCATAGACCTCCATTTTTACTCATAGACCGTATCGTAGAATTATCCGATACACACGTAATAGGTGTAAAAAATGTAACCATGAATGAACCGTTTTTTGTAGGACATTTTCCAGGAGCACCAGTAATGCCAGGCGTATTGCAAATCGAAGCAATGGCACAATGTGGTGGAATATTGGTGCTAAGTACTGTGCCAGATCCAGAAAATTACTTGACTTATTTTATGAAAATGGATAACGTAAAGTTTAAGCAAAAAGTATTGCCAGGAGATACCTTAATATTTAAAGCAGACCTAATAACACCAATCCGTAGAGGAATTTGTCACATGCAAGCTTATGGATACGCAAATAATAAATTGGTAGTAGAAGCACAATTAATGGCACAAATAGTAAGAAAACCAGAAAAGAAATAACTTTTTTGATAGTAGTAAATCAAAAATGTAAATCGTAAATTAAAATGAATCAACCATTAGCATATATACATCCAGGAGCAAATATTGCACGGAATGTAGTAGTAGAACCATTTACAACCATACATAACAATGTTACCATTGGTTCTGGTACATGGATAGGGTCAAACGTAACCATTATGGAAGGAGCAGTAATTGGAGAAAATTGTAGAATTTTTCCAGGAGCAGTAATTTCGGCAATACCACAAGACCTTAAATACCAAGGAGAAGATTCACAAGTAGTCATAGGAAACAATGTAACCATACGAGAATGCGTAACCATAAATAGAGGAACCAAAGCCTATGGTAAAACCGAGATAGGTGACGATTGTTTAATTATGGCAACAGCACATATTGCACACGATTGTATTATTAAAAATAATGCAATTATAGTAAATGGTGTGTTATTAGCAGGACATGTAACCGTTGGTGAATACGCAATAATTGGCGGTTCGGCAGGAATACACCAATTTATACATATTGGAGCACACGCAATGATATCTGGAGGCTCTCTTGTAAGAAAAGACGTACCACCATTTACCAAAGCCGCAAAAGAACCATTATCTTATATCGGAATAAATTCCATTGGATTACGTAGAAGAGGATTTGCCTCTGAAAAAATCCACGAAATACAAGATATATATCGAATACTATATCAAAAAAATAATAATACTACACAAGCAGTAGGTATTATAGAAGCAGAAAAAGAAGCAACTCCAGAAAGAGATTTAATACTAGAATTTATTAGAAACTCACAAAGAGGAATAATGAAAGGATATTCCAGCGGTATATAAACAAAAGAGAAATAACATAACGATAAAAAATAATAAATGGCAACAACATCAGATATAAAAAAAGGATTGTGCATCATATTTAATAACGATACCTATAAAATTGTAGAATTTCAACATGTAAAACCAGGGAAAGGACCAGCATTTGTAAGAACAAAATTAAAAAGTTTAACTTCAGGAAAAGTAGTAGATAACACCTTTTCGGCAGGACATAAAATAGAAGAAGTACGTGTAGAAACACGTAAATACCAATATTTATATCCAGAAGGAGATATGTATCACTTTATGAATATAGTAGATTATAATCAAATAACACTACCAAAAGAAACCATAGATGCCGTTGAATTACTAAAAGAAGGAGAAACAGTAACTGTAATAGTAAGAGCATCAGACGAAGTACCATTAGCAGTAGATATGCCATCAAGTGTTGTCTTAGAAGTAACACACACAGAGCCAGGTGTAAAAGGAAATACAGCAACCAATGCAACCAAACCTGCAACCGTAGAAACTGGAGCAAAAGTAAATGTACCACTATTTATTAACGAAGGAGATCTAATAAAAATAGAAACCGAAAAAGGTGCTTATATGGAACGTGTAAAAGCGTAAAATAATGCAGAATACATGTTTGCAATATGAAAAAAATAGTACTTTTAGTCCTCGTTTTAAACCTAATTTCTTGTACAGAAATAGCAAGAAAAATTGTGAACACATCCGAAAATAATAAAAGAGAAAATATTTCAGAAAGTAATTTTGTAAGCGTTAAAATAGATGATTCATTCTCGGTAAAAATACCAAAGTATTTAAAGAAAATGAACCAATTAAATAAAGATGCCATCTTACAATACGGAAATATTTATAAAGAAGCATACATCGTTATAATCAAAGAAAGTGCTAATGAATTTGCTACATTTTTGCAAAAATATGGCGAGTATAATAAAGAAAAATCCCTTATAGAGAACTTTAGAGATTCACAATTAAAAACCATAAAAGAAGGAATTCAAATAGATAAAATAGAACATTATGGATTAATAGATGTAAATGGATATAAAGCAAGACAATTTAAAATTTTTGGTAAAGTAAATAATCTAAGTGCTGCATATTTATTTACCTATATCGAGGCAGAAGGCAATATTTACCAAATAATAAACTGGACACTTTTAAATCGATTTGATAGATTTGAAAGTACTTTTGAAATCATAAGCGCATCATTTATTGCAAATAAAAAGCAAAATTAAATGAAATTTAATAGAACACACACACTAAAAGAAATTGCAGAGATAACCAATACCAAATTTGTTGGCGATGCAAACTTTCCAGTAGAAGGAATAAATGAAATTCACGTGGTAGAAAAAGGCGATGTGGTATTTGTTGACCATCCGAAATATTACGATAAAGCCCTAGAATCCAAAGCAACCGTAGTACTTATTAATAAAGAAGTTGCCTGTCCAGCAGGAAAAGCATTGTTGATATCCGACGACCCTTTTAGAGACTTTAATAAACTGTCTATCTACTTTAAACCATTTAAAGAAGCAGAAAAAATAGTATCAAAATCGGCAAAAATAGGAAAAAATACCATTGTGCAACCAAATGCATTTATAGGAAATAATGTAGTAATTGGAAACAATTGTACCATTCATCCAAATGTAATTATATACGATAATTGTATCATCGGAAACAATGTAACCATACACGCAGGAACAATTTTAGGTGCAGACGCATTCTACTATAAAAATAGACCAACAGGCTATGACAAATTAATATCTTGCGGAAGAGTAGTAATAAAAGACAACGTAGATATTGGCGCAGCATGTACCATCGATAAAGGAGTAACAGGCGATACAACCATTGGAGAAGGAACAAAAATAGACAACCAAATACAAATAGGACACGATACCATAATAGGTAAAAAATGCCTGATAGCAAGTCAAACAGGAATAGCAGGTTGTTGTATCATAGAAGATGAAGTAACCATTTGGGGACAAGTAGGTACCACAAGCGGAATTACCATAGGCAAAGGAGCCGTTATTCTTGGACAAACAGGCGTTACAAAATCCGTAGCAGGAGGAAAAAGTTATTTTGGAACACCAATAACAGAATCCAAACAAAAATTAAAAGAATTGGCAACCTTAAAAAGGATGACAAAAAAATAAAAGAAACTAGCTGCAAAATTTAAAATTGAATTACCTTTGTATGACCAATTAAAATAGAGCAATAAAAAAACAAATCAACATTATAATATGAGCGTTTTAGTAAATAAAGATTCAAAAATAATAGTACAAGGATTTACAGGAGGAGAAGGAACATTTCACTCCGAGCAAATGATAGCTTACGGAACCAACATAGTTGGAGGTGTAACACCCGGAAAAGGAGGGCAAACACATCTAGATAAACCCGTATTTAATACCGTAGATGATGCCGTACAAAAAGCAGGAGCAGACACTTCAATTATTTTTGTCCCACCAGCATTTGCAGCAGATGCAATTATGGAATCGGCAGAAGCAGGAATAAAAGTAATTATTTGTATTACCGAAGGAATTCCAACAGCAGATATGGTAAAAGTAAAAGCATATTTAGCAGACAAAGATTGTCGTTTAGTAGGACCTAACTGTCCAGGAGTAATTACACCAGGAGAAGCAAAAGTAGGAATTATGCCAGGATTTGTATTCAAAAAAGGGAAAATTGGAATTATTTCTAAATCAGGAACTTTAACCTACGAAGCAGCAGACCAAGTAGTAAAACAAGGATACGGAATAACAACAGCAATCGGAATTGGTGGCGACCCAATTATAGGAACAACAACCAAAGATGCAGTAGAATTGTTAATGAATGACCCAGAAACAGAAGCCATTGTTATGATTGGTGAAATAGGTGGACAATATGAAGCAGACGCAGCAAAATGGATAAAAGCAGATGGTAATCGTAAGCCAGTAATTGGATTTATTGCAGGACAAACAGCACCTAAAGGAAGAACTATGGGACATGCAGGAGCAATTGTAGGTGGCGCAGAAGATACTGCCGAAGCTAAAATGAGAATATTAAGAGAAAACGGAATTCATGTCGTAGAATCACCAGCAGAAATTGGAAAAAAAGTTGCTGAGGTTTTAGGATAAATAGAATATTTAGCAGTACTATAACTGTTAATTCTTATCTCGCAAAGCCGCTAAAATGTAAAGCAAAATCAAATGCTTTGCATCTTAGTGACTTTGCGATTTTTTATTAATTAACCCGAAAAATTCATTACAACTAGATAAAATTGGGTGTAAAGTGTTATTTTTGATAGTGTATAAAAAAGTGTGTCTCTAAAAAAAATAATCATCTCAAAAGATTAATTTTGAAGTTGGAAAACTTTTAAAAATTAAAAAGAGATGATTGAATTAACAAAAGTACAATTACAAGCAAGTTTAGGCAAATTAGTTCCATAAGAACTTATTTACTCAAAGTTGGAGCAACCATAAAAATTACAAAAAAAGGAATTTTCTACCAGTTATCTAAAGCCTTTGTTTACAAAAAATTGTTCCGAGAAATCATCAGTCAGTAAGGGGTGTTGTCTTGTAAAATTCAACAACCTCGAGATAAGTATGTCCAATTGTCTAAAACAGCACTTTTTCCTATCCAAAACACTAAAATAATACCTTTTATTTTCGAGAATACAACTACATGACATGGCAAACCATCACTGTTTTAAAATTGTAAAACTTATGTGCGATAGTTTTTAATATTATTGGTGCTTTGAATAATGCGAGTTAAGTTAATAACGAACGATTAAATAAATATTATGATGCAATACTGTCAAAAA
>WFMU01000439.1 GCA_015488935.1 Flavobacteriaceae bacterium
ATGCTTACGGATTTGAAAAATCGCTACAACCACTTATACAACCATACCATAAAAAAGCACTTATTTTAGGAACTGGTGGCGCATCTAAAGCAGTTGCTTATGCTTTAAAAAAAGCAGATATTCCCTTTTTATTTGTTTCTAGAACACCAAAAGAAAATCAAATCAATTACACAGATATTACAGACAAACTAATTTTAGACCATACCTTAATAATTAACACAACACCTCTTGGAACCAAAGGAAAATTAGAAACCGAATTACCAAATATACCATACCAATACATTACCAAAAATCACCTATTTTACGATTTAATATACAATCCACCAGAAACCAAATTCCTTAAAAAAGGAAAAGAAAAAGGAGCTACCATAAAAAATGGATTGGAAATGCTAGAACTACAAGCACTCAAATCTTGGGAAATCTGGAATATGTAAAAAAATAAAAGTAAAACTGGTTTTGGCAAAACAGCTTTACAAAAAACAAAAAAAGCATTATCCAATTACAATCTAAATTCAAATTAAATACGTAACTTTGCCAAGAATTTTGGGATATGGGAATCTCGTTAAAATCGAGAACTGTCTCCGCAACTGTAAGCTTAGTCACACCAAAAGTGCTGATGCTTGTTGTAAAACTCAAAGTCACTATATACATAGGTGTATGGGAAGACAAACAGCAAGACGCAAGTCAGGATACCAACCAATTTTCATTAATAAATACTAGTACTCGGATGAAGTACTTTTTTTAAATGAAATATAGCATACTATTATTTTTTATTTGCCTATTTACACAAGCACAAAACGACAGTATAAATTTACTTAACGAAGTAAAATTATACGGCAATTTCTCGCCAAATATTAATGCAGGTTACCACATTCAAATCCTAAATGATTCTACCATTAATAACACGCAACAATCTTTAGGAAACTTATTGCAGAACAAAGCAAATTTATACTTTAAACAAAACGGAAATGGTATGGTTTCTTCCATTTCATTAAGAGGTTCTGGCGCATCACACACAGGTGTTTACTGGAATGGCATTGCTATAAACTCATCGCTAAATGGACAAACAGATTTTAATACACTCCATGCAAACGGATTTAGTCAAATAGAAATTCGGAAAGGTGCTGGAAGTGTCCTTTTTGGAAGTGGTGCTATTGGTGGCGCAATTAATTTGAGAGATAAAATCTATTTCACCAATAAAAAAGAACTACGTGTTAATGCTGGATTAGGTAGCTACCATACAAAAAATGCCTTTATACAAACCAAATTAAATACCACAAAATTTTATTCTAAAATAAGTTTTTCTACGATTAAATCGGAAAACAATTACCCATTTTTAAACACTCGTTTAAGTAACGAAAATGCTGCCTATAAAAATTACCATCTAAAAGGAACATTTGCCTATAAATTAAATACTAAAAATCAAATTCAATTTTTTTCAACCTATAGTAATAACGATAGAGATTTATCTAGAACCGTTACAGCACCAAGCAATTCAAAATATAAAAACGAAGAAAAACGATTTCTATTACAATGGAAAAATTTTGGTTCAAAATACAATGCATCCTTAAAACTTGCATACTTAGAAGAAACCTACCAATTCTTCTTAGATAAAAACGCCAACGATTTTTCATACGGAAAAAGCCAAAATTATATTACAAAATACGATTTTAGTTATTTTATAAAAAACAAACTTAGTTTACATACAGGCGTAGAAGATAAATTTATAAAAGGTAAAGGCAAAAATCTTACCAAAGCGCAACGAAATGTTGTAGAAACCTACCTTTTAGTACACCAACAACCAATAAAAAAATTACACTACAATCTTAGTGTTCGAAAAGGTTTTTCGGCAACTTATAACATCCCTTTTATTTACGCATTAGATGCCAAATACAAAATAGCAAAAAAAATAGCATTAAAAGCAAATTACACTACCAACTACAAACTACCAACATTTAACGATTTGTATTGGAACTATTCTGGAAACGAAGATTTATTAGCAGAGCAAAGTAAAACCGTAGAATTTGGTATCGATTACAAAGAAAAAAATACTGCCATAAATATAACATCTTACCACACAAATAGTAGTAACTTAATACAATGGCGACCAGTTACAAATACTTTTTGGAAACCAATAAATATTCAAAATGTTATTAGTTATGGACTAGAATTCGGATTTCGTACCAGCAAAAAAATACGCAAACATCAATTTGTATTACACACACAATATTCCTACACCATTTCTGAAGATCAAGATTTAAAAAAACAATTAATTTATGTGCCTTTTCATAAAGCAAATGCTACATTTAATTATACTTACAAAGGATGGTTGTTTTATTTTAATCAACAATATAATGGTAACGTTTTTACCACAACATCTAACACACAAACTGTTGCAGACTTTTGGTTATCCAATATCCAAATAGCAAAAAAAATAGCAAAAAATAAAGTAACCATAGGACTTACTGTAAATAATTTATTCAATATAGCATACCAAACCGTTGCTTACAGACCTATGCCAAATAGAAATTTCAATCTAAATATTAATATTAAAATTTAAAAAAATGAGTTTAATTAAAAAAGCAATACTTCTATTAACCATACTTATATTTGTAGTATCTTGTAGTTCTGACGACCCAGAATCTCCTTTAGGCAACTACGAAAATGGATATTTTATCACCAACGAAGGTCCCTTTTCAAACGGAACAGGAACTTTAACATTTATTGGTAATGATGGTGCTGTAGCACAAAATGTATATCAAACTGTAAATAACGAAGTATTAGGAAACATTGTACAATCCATGACCTTTCATAACAATAATGCTTATATTGTTGTAAATAATTCACACAAAATAGTAGTTGCAGACAGATATACAATGAAAAAAATTGCAGTTATTGAAGGAAGTAATATTAATAATCCACGCTATTTTGTAGCCGTTGGCAACTATGGTTATGTTTCTAATTGGGGAAGTGCTTCAAACCCTTCGGATGATTTTATTGCTGTAATCGATTTAAATACAAATACCGTAACAAGTACCATTTCTGTAGGAGAAGGGCCAGAAGAAATGCTCGTTCATAATAATAATGTTTATGTGAATTTACAAGGTGGTTTTAGTCAAAACAATAAAGTAGCAGTTATTAACACAAATACCAATGCACTAAGTAATACAATTACAGTTGGCGATGTGCCTAGCGCAATTGAAAAAGACAATAGTGGAGCAATTTGGGTTTTGTGTAGTGGAAACCCTAATTATTCAGGTAACGAAACCAATGGCAAACTCATTAAAATAGAAAATAATAACATTACAACTACTATAGATTTTGGAGCACAAAAACATCCTAATCATTTAACCATAAACGAAAATAACTTATATTATAATTTAGATGGTAAAGTATATACAATGAATAATACACAAACGCAGTTAAATACAAATGCTTTAGCTGGTTTTGATGGCTTTTATTACAGCATGACTGCAAAAGATGGTGTATTATACACAACAAATGCTGGTGACTATACAAGCGAGGGAGAATTAAAAGTTTTTAACTTAAATACAAATGAATTTTCTTATACAAAAACAACAGGAATAATTCCTGGTTCTGTTGTATTTCAGTAAAAACAACTATAAATACTAGTAATAAAAATCCAAAAAAAGTATTTTCTTTGGATTTTTTATTGCATTATTTTTCATTTCGTTTATAAATTTATAATTTGAAATACTTTTAAATTTAAAATATTATACTATATTTGGTACTTATTATAATTTACAATTCCTTTTTATAAATAAAACTAACCAAAATGAATAAAAAGATACTATTAATATTTGCTTTTTTTATAGCTGTATTTTCTACTAGAGCACAACAATGCCAGAATTTAGCTGTAGAGCAAGTACCATCTACATGTGCTATTCCAACAACAGAATTAAGAGCTAATTTCTTAAACACAGAATATAGAGATACCGATACCTATGCAATTAATGCACAAGCCTCCTGTTTACCAGATGTAAGCGATACTGTAGGAACGGGAATTGTATTAGATGACCATTGGAGTGCTAATCCGATAAGTTTAGGATTTACGTTTTGTTATTATGGAAATATGTACGACCAAATTATCGTTTCTGATAATGGGAAAGTAAGTTTTGATTTAAACATGGCAGGAAGACGTGATAATAACTGGAGATTAGATGTTGGCGACGAACTACCAAATATTAACTGGCAACCGAACTGTATCTTTGGACCTTTTTTTGATACCAACTCAAACAGATTACCACAAGCAGAAAGATTTAGAGCTATTTCTTTTAAATTGTTTAATCAAGACCAAACGATTCCTGAAAATGTTGGGAATAGAGTGTTTGTTATTAGTTATAATTCACCTTCATTTAGCGGTAGTTGTTCTCCTATTGGAGACAATATGCTAAGATCTACCATAACATTGTACGAATCTTCAAACGTAATAGATATTGAAATTAGAGAAAAAAATGTATGTAGTGCATGGAATCATGGTAGAGCACTAGTCGGAATTCAAAATAAATCTGCAACAAGAGGAATGTCTCCCCCAGGTAGAGGGACAATTGTAGATGGTGTAAATTGGGATCCAAGAAGAACAGGTTTTCCAAATAACATGAATATCGACCGACCAGATGGAGAACTTTGGCGTTTTGTTCCAAATGGCGATTTATTAGAATATAGTTTTAGTTGGTATGTAGATAATGGAAATGGTTACGAATATTATAGTGGAGACCCAACAATTAATGTAAATCCATTAGTACAAACAGATTATAAAGCAGTATTAACTTACCAAGGAGAATGTTCATTTACACCAAATGTTTTTACCGAGGTAAGTACGGTAACACCTCCAACAGTACCAAATGTACTTTTACCTAATAGACTTACAGAATGCGAAACTGTAGCTGGTAGTGGTACAGCAGATTTTATTATCGACCAAACAGATGTATTATTAGCAGACTATCCAACAGCAGATTGGGCTAATTTTAGTATAACCTATCATTTATCACAAGCTGATGCAGATAATAATGTAAACCCAATTGCTACAAACCCTTATAATTCTGGTAATAACACACAAATATATGTTAGAGTTGAAGACGCTAATAATCCTGCTTGTTATACTACACGTAGTTTTACATTAACCGTTCTTCCATTAGACGACTCATCATTTACTTATCCAGCTAATGCTGTTTGTGGATATGATACCAATCCAATACCAAATAGTATAACAACACCAAATGGTATTTTTACCATTGAACCAGCGACAATTGGAGACCCTGCTGGAACAATAAATGACATGACAGGTGAAATTGATTTGGCTTTAACACCTCCTGGAGCTTATATTGTTACTTATACAACAACTGGTGATTGCCCTACAAGTACTGACTTTAGTATTTTAATTAATACCTCAAATGCAGATCAATTAGATAATGTTACTATATGTTACGAATATGTACTACCTGTATTAAACAATGGAAATTATTATACCGAAGCAGATGGTCCTTACGGAACAGGAACCATGTTATCTGCTGGTGATGTAATTACAGACCCTGTAACAACATTATATGTATTTGCAGAATCAGGAACAGTACCTAATTGTACAGACGACAATCCTTTTACTATTACTGTTGAAAATGTAACTGCAGGAACACCTACAGAAATACACAGTTGTGATAATGGAGATAGTACCGCAATTTTTGATTTAACAAATCTTGCCAATGAAATTATTGGAGGACAAAACGTAACCTTAACATACCATACTACAGAACAAGATGCAATTGATGGTGTAAATAGTATCCAAAACCTACCTTTTATTAGATCGGAAGGTAATATCTTTGCAAGAATAGAAAATCCAAATGGATGTTTTGATACTGTTGAAGTACCACTAACAGTAGATTTATGCTTAGCTGTAATTCCACAAGGTTTCTCGCCAAACAGTCTAGTGCCAGAAAACCGAACTTTTGATATTACAAATATTAGAGAAAGATATCCTAACTTTACCATTAACATCTATAATAGATTAGGTAAAGAAGTTTACGCTGGTGATGCCTCCAAAGAAAATTGGAATGGTAAAAATAATAATTCCGGTAAATTGTTACCAGCAGGAACCTATTTCTATCAATTAAAACTAAATAATGACCAAGATTTAAAGTATCGAGGTTGGGTTTATTTACAAGAATAAAAACCTGTCTCTTATACACATCTGACGCTG
>WFMU01000440.1 GCA_015488935.1 Flavobacteriaceae bacterium
AAATAATATATATAATGAAAGCAAAATTACTACTATTAGCATCTTTAATTTTCATATCTACGTATTCCCAAGTAGGTATAGGAACTACAAATCCAAATACTTCTGCAATATTAGATGTAAAATCAAATTCAAAAGGAATTCTAATTCCTCAAGTCACACTAACAAGTACAACAGACAATACCACGATATCAAATCCTGCTAACTCATTAATGGTATATAACATTGGTACCTATCTTCCAAAAGGTTTTTATTACAATAAAGGAACCAAAACAAACCCTGCTTGGGTTGGCGTAACTGGTGATTGTATTATATGGCATTCTTCAGTTGCAGGAAACTTTAATTTAAAAACCATTATAGATACCGCTAAAACAAATGGTGTTTTACAACCAGGTTTTTATAATTGCGTACTAAAAACGAGCAACGAAGCACATTGGACAGGTAAAAGTTTTATGTTGAATGTAAATTATTATACAGGCAATGTAACTTATCCTCATCAAATCTATAACGTTATTGATATTTCAGCCATAACAAGTGGCTGTTGGACAGGAGGTTTAACAGCATTTAACCCAATAACAGGTAATTTTTCTTTTGCTCCAGGAGTTTGTTTTCAATCCATTACACTAACATGCTCCTGTCAAGGAAAATAATTAAAGTATTATGTTCAAAAAACTATTAACACTATCCTTATTAATTTCTATTTCTACTTTTGCCCAAGTAGGAATAGGAACAACAACACCAAATGCAAAATTAGAAATTAAGGCAAGTAATACAACTACACCAACCAATAAAGACGGTATATTAATTCCGAAAATAAATAATTTTCCAACAACAAATCCGACAACCTTACAAGATGGTATGTTGGTTTTTATTACAGGTGCTGGAACACCAACCAAAGGGTTTTATTATTGGAATAACACTACATCTTCTTGGATTCCTGTTGGTGGTAATTCTGGCGTTAAAAAAATAGATGATTTATTAGATGGGAAATCAGACCCAAATGGTTCTTCTGTTTTTTTAGGAAGCAATGCAGGTTTAGTAGATGATGGTAGCGATAATAGAAACGTAGGAATTGGATATTTGGCACTTAGGATCAATGTAACAGGAAACCAAAATACAGCAGTAGGAGCATATTCTCTTAAAAACAATAGAACAGGACTTTTAAATACTGCCAATGGATATTTTGCTCTTTCTGCCAATAATGCTAGTTATAATACTGCAATTGGAGCAATAGCTTTAGCATCAAATACAACAGGTTCTCGTAATACTGCTATCGGAATGACTGCATTAGGTTCTAATACTACAGGAAGTTTTAATACAGCAATAGGAATGCAAACCTTATTAAAAAACACTACGGGAACACATAATACCGCAAACGGTTGGGCATCCTTATTTACAAATACAACAGGCTCTAAAAATACAGCAACAGGAGCAAATACACTTCAGATAAATACCACAGGTTCTGGAAATACAGCAAATGGATACACTGCTCTTCACGCAAATACTCTAGGAATTGATAATACAGCTACAGGAATGTATGCACTATACTCTAATACCACAGGAAATAATAATACCGCAAATGGTGCACTAGCATTAGCATCAAATACTACAGGGATTCAGAATACAGCTACTAGTAGAGATGCATTATTTAAAAATATCTCAGGAAATAATAATGTTGCAAATGGTTATAAGTCTCTTTATTTTAATACCATTGGAAATTATAATACTGGGTTTGGCGATTATTCACTTTATATTAATAACGTAGGAAATTACAATACAAGTATTGGATATTATGCAGGTCCAGCTTCCTCTACTAACCTTGTAAATTCAACTGCCATTGGAAGCAACACCTTTTCTACAGCATCAAATCAGATAAGAATTGGAAGTAACACAATAACATCTATAGGCGGTTTTACCAATTGGACCAATGTATCAGATAAAAGATTTAAAAAAAATATAAAAGAAAATGTAAAAGGTTTGGATTTTATTTTAAGACTTAAACCCGTTACCTATAATTTAGATATAGAAAAAATAGAGGATTATTTAAAAATTCCAGATTCGGTACGTTATGGAAAAAAGAAAGAGTTACTTAAGTACCGAAAAATAAAATTAAAAGAAGTGCAAACTGGTTTTATTGCCCAAGAAGTAGAACAGACAGCAAAAGATTTAGGATATGATTTTAGTGGTGTTGACAAACCAAAAAATGAACACG
>WFMU01000441.1 GCA_015488935.1 Flavobacteriaceae bacterium
ATATAATCTTTTATTTAGCGATTTTAAAAAAAACCAGAGTAAGAAGTTTAGGTAAATTCCAACTCTGGCATACTACTAACTAAAAAAACTATTTTATAGTATGAGAAAATAATTTTGGTTTTATGGTAAACATTACCCAACTCCAACAATTACGCTCACCCTTGTCTCCTCCTTTTAATTGCTCCATAGTATCTGTAGCAAACATTTTAGAATAACCTGCACTTATGGTTATGTCTTTTGCTACTTTATATCCTATAGTTAAATCTATTTCAGTTCCTAAATTTGCAGACATTTTATTAGCTGTATCATCATATACATCTGCTGCTGCAGAAAATAAATGTGGAATTAGTTTGGCTGAAAATTTTCCTTTTTTATATACAAATGTTGCATTTAAGTCTTGTAATCCAACCGAATTTCCATGATTTCCTACATAAAAATAATCCATCCATCCATTAAATTTATGATTTGTTCCAAATAGTGGAGCAAAGGATTTTATTTTAGTATCTGTATTTGTTGGGTCTTGTGTTTTACCTGATAAATATTCATATCCTAAACCTACTTTAAAATCTGAATTTATTTTATAGGCTACATTTCCTGTATAGTATAATGCACTTACATCGGTATCAATTCTTTTTCCTGTTTGTAAATATACGGCAGTATTTGCACTTAGTCCATTTGTTTTAAATGTTACTCTAGGACCTACGGTTTGCATGTGATTTATAACTTGTTTTTCTTCTGGAAGACCTGCATTTTTAATGGATTCAATTCCTGTATTTAATAGTAAGAAACTTACACCAATTTTATCAAAATTACCGTGGTACCATCCATATTGAAAGTCTTTATAGCCTGTTACATTAGAATATAAATGATCTACTCCTGCCTGATTATCAGAATTTAATGCAAAACCAACGTCTAATCTATTTGTTTTGTTAAAAACATGTTTTATAATAAATGCATCATGGCTTCGAGCTTGTTGTGCCCAACCTACACTACCAAAAATTCGATGGTCGTCATATACTATTTCTTGTCGTCCTAATTTAAAGGATACTTTGTCAGAAATACGTACTTCTGCCCATGCTTCGTGTAATGCAGTTGCATTATCGTCGCTAGATAGTGTACTTACATCTCCCCAAACTCTAACATTTTGCATAGATACATAAGCTTTTAATTTTTTATTTTTAAATCCAAAATTTAAACGTGTCCTTTGCGATACAAAATTAGAGCCATCTACATCTGTTGCTTGTAGTGTTTTATATCCATTCTTACTTTCGTAACGAGGTCTTAACTCTGCGGATAAATTGAATGTTTGTGCTGTTAGTGTTGCCGTGAACATAACGGCAAGTACTGCATAAATTACTTTTTTCATTTTATTGATTTTTAATTTTATTTTTAAAATTTATATTTGGTTTTAATAAAGAAAGAACGTCCCCAAAGTTGACTGTTTCTTTCGTGTGCTTCTCCTATTTGATTTACTGTTTCTATATCGGTTACATCTAAAATATTTTTTGCTCCAATGGTAAAATTTAATTTTTTGGCTAAGAAAGATTTTGATAGTGTAATGTCTAAATTACTGAATCCTTTTCTTGTTGTTTCTTGCAATATTTCTTCTCCTCCAACTTTTTCAATATAATGTCCTTTGCGCTTTCCTGTATATTTATAAAACGCATTTACATTTACTCCAATTGGTTTTATTGGATATAAAACGGTCATATTTACTATTGGTGAAAACATAAATGTTTTGGAGTTAAACTTTTCTGTATATTTTAAGTATCTTCCTAGGTACGATATACCTAAATTAACATGTAAAGCATTAAATTGACTATAGTTTATATGTAATGCTGTTGTAATATTCTTATTCTCTTTTAAATTTATATAATGTCTTTCAAAATGTACTAATTCACTTAAACCTATTAAGTTTTTAATATCATTATATAAAATTGCTGGTTCTATAGATACATTATTTTTATTATTTAACTGCTTGGTATAGGTATAATATAGATTATAACTATTAGATGATTCTAATTTTAAATTTTCATTTCCTGTAAAAGTATAGGTAAAAGGTCCAAATGTTGGTGTCCAATCTAAATACAATTCTTTAATACTTGGTGCTCTATATCCTCTTCCATACGCTAATCCTG
>WFMU01000442.1 GCA_015488935.1 Flavobacteriaceae bacterium
AAATTTATTTGATAATAAAACAGCCTCTTTTTCAAATACAAAAGACAATTTATTAGCCGAATTAGATAAATATTCAAAACAACTGTTAGCGATTAGTTTAACGATGAAAGGTGCTTTAGTATCTTAACACATTCATTGTAGGTAGCGCTGTTTTGGCAAAACAGCGCTGCATGCTTATACTAAAAGCAAACAAAATAAAATTTAGTTCAAATACCGAATATTTTTCTAAATATAAAACAGAAAATGAACAGAAAAGAAAATTATTGAATAGAACTAAAGAAGTGAGATTATGTCTAAAATATTTTTAAGAAAAATAGTTTTTATATAAATGGTAACGTGATTTATTCCTAAATTATATTACTTTTTAATTGTAATTTAGTTATTTTTGAAAAAACAAATACAATGTGTAATAATTTTAATAAAAAATTTATAGACGAAGCATCAAAAGCCATGGAAGATAATAATTTGCAACCTGTACCTAAAACAAAAGATCATCAATATTTTATGAATGAAGCTGTAAATGCAGCTATAAAAGGAATGACAGCAAATGAGGGCGGACCTTTTGGATGCGTTATTGTTAAAGATGGTAAAATTGTTGGACGAGGAAATAATAAAGTAACTTCTACTAATGACCCAACAGCACATGCCGAAGTTACTGCAATACGTAATGCCTGTAAAAATTTAAACTCTTTTCAGTTAGATGATTGTATTATTTATACTAGTTGCGAACCTTGTCCGATGTGTTTGGGTGCAATTTATTGGGCTCGACCAAAAATGGTATATTACGGCTCCAATCAAGAAGATGCAGCAAATATTGGTTTTGATGACCAATTTATTTACGATGAAATTCCATTACCTTACGAAAAAAGAAGTATTCCATTTGAACAATGTGAACGTGAAACTGCCTTAAAACCATTTCAGATGTGGAGTGAAAAAGAAGATAAAACAGCATATTAAAACAATAATTATTTTAAGATGAAAAAAATATTTTTAACTAGCTTTTTAATTATCACTATTCTATTTTCTTGTACTTTAGAATCTGAATTTAGTTTGCCAAATAACAATTTTATTGCTACCGAATTATTTGGAATTTGGAGTGTTACTGATGGTAGCGAAAAGCTTGTAATTCAACAAAATAAAGAGCAAACTTTTACAGTAACATTATTTGATAAAAATAACAAAAAAGAAATTATTTCTAAAAACGCATATATTACTAAAATAAATGGTTATCAGATAATTATCTTACCAAGAGTTAAAGATAATAAAACTATTTATGCTTTTTATGGATATCGTATTAACAATGGAGAACTTCGCTATAGAGATATAAATCCATCGTTTGCAAATATAAAAATAACTTCTTCTGAAGAATTGTTATCGTATTTTAAAAAGCATATAGATAAAAAAGATTTTTTTAATGCATGGAGTGATGCGCTTGTAAAACTAAAATAATTGTAGTCGCTAATTTTGAATGTTGAGTTATGAATGTTGAATTTATACAAACTTACATTATTTAGAAACATCTTTTAAAAATGGTACGAATGCGAATTTATCAAATTCTTGTTTTTCAAATTCTCTTTGGCTTTTTCTAATAAATAAGGTCATTACTTGCTCTTTTTCTCCTACAGGAATAACCAGCCTACCTCCTATTTTTAGTTGTGCTAATAACGGTTTTGGCACAAGTGGTGCTCCTGCTGTTACAATAATACCATCGTAAGGTGCTGCATCTTTAAATCCAACATAACCATCGCCAAAAATCAATTTTTTAGCAACATAACCTAATTTAGGTAAAAACTTTTTAGTTTTTTCAAAAAGTTCTTTTTGTCTTTCTATACTATAAACAATAGTATCTAAGGCTAGTAATACCGCAGTTTGATATCCAGAGCCTGTTCCAATTTCCAATATTTTAGCTTTTGGTTTTAGTTGTAATAATTCGGTTTGAAATGCTACCGTATATGGTTGCGAAATAGTCTGCTCTGCTCCTATCGGAAATGCTTTATCTTTATAGGCAAAATCTATAAAACTAGAGTCCATAAATAAATGTCTTGGTATTTTGGCAATGGCTGCTAATACTTTTTCGTCTTTAATGCCTTTATTTTTTAATACTTGCACTAGCTGATTACGCAGACCTTTATGTTTTGGCAAATCTTTCATTATTTATTTCGTATTTTATGCAAAGTTACATAAAGAAGTACAAAATATATAAAGATGTGGGTGTGAATTATGAATGTTGAATTTTTTACCTAAAATTAAGTTTTCCTGATTAGTGTTGACCGTTTTTTTGATTAATTCATAATTCATAATTCATAATTCATCACTCAAAATTCAAAATTCATAATCCAAAAATTTTGGTAAAACATCTTTATACAAAACAGTTTTGGTATTAGCGCTACTTTAAGAAACAGCTTTATCAAATTTTCTTAAAGCAAGATATAATTTGCACTAAAACACTTAAAATGTTTTACTTAGTAGCAATAACCGAAATTTCTACATTAACAAACAATGGTAAATTTGCTACTTCAACGGTTTCTCTTGCTGGTGCAGTTTCTGTATTAAAATAGTTACCATAAATCGCATTAATTTTCGAAAAATTATGCATGTCTGAAATAAAAATAGTAGTTTTAAATACATTTTCAAAGGTCATTTCTGCTGCTTTTAAAACTGCTTTTAAATTTTCCATTACTTGTCTTGTCTCTTCTTCAATAGATTCCAAAACTAATTTGCCTGTTGCAGGATTAATTGCTATTTGTCCAGAAGTGTATAAAACATTGTCAACCATGGTTGCTTGACTGTATGGTCCAATTGGTTCTGGAGCATCTTTTGTATAAATTATTTTTTTCATGTTTTTGGTTTTATGGTACTAAAAAAGCCTTTTATCTGGCACCTTATGTTGGTCGTATTTTAAGTCGCTTAGCGCAGATGCTTTTACTCCAATAAAGAAATAATAGGTTGATCTATTCCCTAATGGAGTCCAATTAAAAGTCATACGCCAACTGTCTAAATCTCTGGCAAATCCTAAGGTTGTATAGGACAATCCGTTATCTTTTATATCGTATCCAGAGCTAATATTTACGTTCCATTTAGGTGTTAATTCTACATTTCCATTAAAGCGAATTGTATTTCTATTAAATTCATTTTCTCTATTTCTATTCGAATATCCAAGATTGTAATTTAGATTTAATTTCCATGGAATTTTTAAATGGTAGAGTTTTACTTTTTTAACTTTTCGTTTATTTGATTTTGTTGATTTCTTATTACTTCGCAAATCATCTCCAAACTGATTATCGCCAGAATTGGCATTTGTATTGGTATCTTTTTGTCCATCTTTCTTTTTAGAAAAAGTTTCATTAGATACATTAAAACTCGCTGTTAATCCAGCTGTGGTTAATCGAAACAGACTACCACCATTATTTATATTAAACATGTTAATTCGTCTTCCTCCAGCAGTTATAGCATACGGATCTAAAGTTGCATTTAAATTTAAATTTAATTTCTGAAATAATACGGTTGATGTGGTCATACGTACAGGACTCCATTTTAAGGTGTCTGCTTCTAAATTATAAGCCGTAGTAAAATCTAAATTATTTAATAATTTTAATTTCTTATACGCTGTTTTTGTAGAATCTCTATCTTGTACTTTTGCTTCAAAGGTGTTTCGTAATGCTAAGCCTAGACTTTGCGACATATTTCGGTTTGGTGCACCAAAAATTCCATCATCAAATTTAGAATAAACAGTGGTGTTACCTAATGCATCGTTTTGAACGATGTCGTAATAATAGCTAAAATCTGGTGTATATCCATAAGTAATAGATGGTTTTACGGTGTGTCTTATTGCTTTCATCCTGCCTTTTTTAAAGGCATAGGTTCCGTAAATAACGGTAGATGCAGATACTGTTGCAGAATAATCTCTAAATGTTTTAAAACCATTTATAGTATCTGTTAGTATTTCATTTGTAGTGCCATTCCATCTCTTTTTTATGGTTTTTAAATACCAAATATCTCTATAAGTAAGACTAGGTGATAGCGTTATATAACTCAATGCTTTTACATTGGTATTTAACGATACATTATGTTTTATTCCAGATTTTGCTTTCTTAAACATTTCTGATTTAAAGAAATTCTCGTCATTTGTTACTATTTGGTTTTGTAACGACATGGAGTAAGTTAATCCTATTTTTTGAAACGAATTCTTTTTAGCACCATTTTTTGGTGCAAATGGATATAGACGATCCATACCAACAGTTAAATTTGGCAAAGACATATTTATAATACTTGTATTTGTATTTTGTGAATGTGTTATTGCTAAATTCATATTAAATGGTGTTCCCATAAATTTTTTGTAATACGATATAGATGAACTTAATGTATTATCTAAAAATCTTGGCGAACTTAATTCATTTAAAGATTGTTTAAAGAATTTACTAGAACCAAAATTTACCGATGCCGAAAATCGTGTATTTGGATTGGATTTTGCATCTTGGCTATGGCTCCAACTAATATGGTAACTATTTGTTTTGGTATATTCCGATAATCCACGTTGTCCATTTATTAAATTTTCAAATCGCAAACTAAATCTTCCACCAAATTTATATCGCAATTTGTAATTGGAATCGAATCGCAATCCCCAACTTCCATTGGTATATATGTCGCCTGTTACTGCCAAATCTACATAATCGCTTATAGCAAAATAAAAACCTCCATTTTGTAAAAAGTAACCGTTGCGATTATCGCCATACGTAGGTAATAATAATCCTGATGCTCTACCTTTGGTAAGTGGTACGTAAAAAAATGGGAGTATTACTGGTGTTGGTACGTCTGCTAAAAACAATTGCGACATACCTCCTACTGCTTTTTTTTGTGGTACAAATTTTACATTTTTAGTAGCAATATAGTAATCTCTCTTTTTTTTCTTTGATGTTGTTATTTCTGCTCTATTCATATACATGGTAGAATCATTTTCTCGTTTTGTGATTAAGGCATCTATAATCATTTCATCTTGTTCGGTTCTTGCACCGTAAACAATTGCTTTTTGGGTTTTAAAATTGTAGATTAATGAATCTTGGACAGATGCTTGTGCGC
This sequence comes from Flavobacteriaceae bacterium, assembly GCA_015488935.1. Classification (GTDB taxonomy): domain Bacteria; phylum Bacteroidota; class Bacteroidia; order Flavobacteriales; family Flavobacteriaceae; genus S010-17. The sequence continues at coordinate 5,077 of WFMU01000442.1, forward strand.
CTTGTTTGAATTGTGGTTTTTGGATGTATGTTCCTGTAGTATCTACAATGCCTTTCGCGTAAGCTAAATTTTTTGCATAGTTAATAATAATAATTCCAGATTTTAACTCAATATCTTTATAATATAATTCGGCTTCGTTATATAAGGTAGAAATTCTATTTTTTACATCAATATCTTTATAATCTTTTGCTTTATCGGTAATAATACCTTCTAGCATTTCTTTTGGTAATTGTACCGAATCTACTTTAACAGTGTCTGTTTTAACTATTTGATTTTCTTTCTTAAAGCTCTTGTTTGACTTCTGATTTTTACCTTGTGGCAAATCTTTATCTTTAGGAATATCTTGCGCACTAGCGAAGTTCATTCCTATTAAAAATGAAAAACTGAATAAAAGTATTTTATATATGCTTGTTTGCAATGCTTTAAATAGTATTTTTGTAAAAATTGGCGCAGTTTTTGAAATACCTGTTACCAATGCCAAAAATAATTAAAATTAATTGATGTTATCATAACAAAATATTAAAATTTCCCTTAAAAATGAATTACCTGTATCGTTTTATCTTTATATTTTTTCTTTTATGCTACGCAAACACAACAATTGCACAGAATTCTGTGTTTAAAGTGGTTTTAGATGCTGGGCATGGTGGAAAAGATTCTGGAACTGTTGGTTTAAAAAGTTTTAAAAATAGTTACGAAAGTCATATTGCATTAAAAGTTACTCAAAAAGTTGGAAAACTTCTTAAAAAAGAAGGCGATATTGATGTTATTTATACGCGCAATAGCAATAAGTTTATTGAATTGCATAAGCGTGGAAAAATTGCTAATAAGGCAGATGCGGATTTATTTATTTCTATTCATTGTAATTCGGCTTCAAATAAAAATGCTTATGGAACTACAACCTATGTTTTGGGTATGGGAAAAACCAAGAAAAATCTAGAACTTTCTAAACGTGAAAACGATGTTATTTTATTGGAAGATGATCGTGAAAAGAATTATAGCTATGACCCTAATTCGCAAGAGTTTATTATTGGTCTTACTTTAATGCAGGAAGATTATTTGGATAAGAGTATTGAATTTGCTGGAATTGTACAGGATAAGTTTGTGCGTGTTGCAAAACGAAAAAGTAGAGGCGTTAATCAAGGTAATTTAGCTGTTTTGTACGATTCGTACATGCCTAGTGTACTTATTGAAATTGGTTTTTTAACCAATAAAAGTGAAGAGAAATTTTTACATACTTCTGCTGGACAAAATAAGATTGCCAAAGCAATTTATAAGGCTATTATTACTTATAAAAATAGATTGGAAGACAATAGTATTGTAACTGTAGAGGATAGTTTAACTACAAGCGATACTCCTGCTCCAAAAACGGCAATTGTTGGCAAGTATTATACCATTCAGTTTGCTACTAGTAAAAAGAAAATGAAGTTAGCTCCTTATAACTTTAGAGGTTTAAAAAAAGTGGAGCGTAAAAAGATTGGAAATGTTTATAAATACTATTACGGAAGGGCTTTTAATACAAAACAGGCAAAGAAATTACAGCGTAAAGTAATAAAAAAAGGGTATAAAGATGCCTTTGTGATTCGTGTAAAGAATTTGAATGTTGCTATGGATACTAATCTTAAGATTAATACAATGAGTAAAAAGCCTGTTACTTCTACGGTAACAAATACTTCTACATCTAAAATTTATAAGGGTATCGATTTTAAAGTACAAATATCCTCTAGTCGAAAAAAAATTATTACAAAAGCGTACAATTTTAGAGGTCTTAAAAATGTAGAGCGTGTTAAAGTAGGTAAATACTACAAATACTATTATGGTAAAACAAGTGATTTTTCTTTGATTAAATCGTTACATAAAGAAGCGTTAACAAAAGGATACAAAGGTGCTTTTATTGTGGCTATTAAAGATGGTAAAAAGGTTTCTATTACTAAGATTTTACAAGAAAAATAAGGTTTTACCTATTGAATATATAAAAAATATCGATTGTTTTTAACATCTTAATAACTATCAATCAAATTGTTGTGATATTTTAGTGCGAAGTTGTCTTCTATAATCTTCTTCTAACCATTTAATATAGTTATTTGTATTTTTAATGATACAATATGAATATTGTTTTATTCGATGTGAAATATCGTCTTTTAATAATTTTGATAAATTCCATGCATCATATACATCTTCACTGTTTTCTACACAAATTTTTACATGTTGTGCAATAGAATTATCTAATACGGTTTTAGATTTTAGTCCTAAGCTTGTAACGCGGTCGTATTCGCTTTTAACATCAAATTCAACGCTTTCGGATTTGCTAAATTGTTTTCTAATATCATCAGGCATTTCGTAAACAAAGTTACGTTCTAATTCTTCATCACTAATAATATTTTCTAAGAAATAATTTGGCGATTTAAACACTTGTTGCCAGTTTACATCTGCGGTCCAATCTCCAAAACGTGCAATATTATTTCCTAAATCTAATAAATTAAATTCTGTTTTTCCCGGAATTACACGTGAGCCTCTACCAATCATCTGAAAATATAATGCCAAGGATTTTGTTGCTCGGTTCATTATAATGGTTTCAATGGTAGGTTCGTCAAAACCAGTAGTTAAGATTCCAACAGAAGTTAGTATTGCATCTGGTGTATTTTTAAACCACTCTAGTATTTCTTTTCGTTCTTGTTTTCCTACGGTACTATCTAAATTTCTAATATTATAGCCTTCTTCTTTAAAGGTGTCATACACATACCACGAAGTTCTTATACCATTATTAAAGATTAAAGTTTTTGTACCTTTTGCACATTGTTCGTAAGCAGCTAATAAGCGAGATTGCATTTGCTGTTGTATGTATAATTCTTCGGATGATTTTACAGTATAATCACCATTCATACCTACTTTTAAGGAAGACAACCCTACATTAAATGTATATGGTATTGCTTTAGATAAAAATCCGTTTTTAATTAAGGATGCTACGGTCTCACCAACCAAAAGTTCATTGTAAATGTCTTTCATTGGTGTTTCCATATTAGAACTTAAAGGTGTTGCTGTAACTCCTAATATAAAACAATTTTTAAAGTATTTAAATAATTTACGGAAGGAATTATAATGTGCTTCATCAATAATTACTAGTCCAATATTTTTAAGATTTATTTTTTCGTCTTGTAAACGGTTGTTTAGGGTTTCTACCATGGCAACAAAACACATATAATCGTCTTGGTCTGGTAATTCTTTTACTTGACTATTAATTACTTTATTATTCACATGAAATTCTGTTAACATTGCCGATGTTTGCTTAGCAAGTTCTACTCTATGTGTTAAAATAATTACTTTTTTGTTGGTTTTTTCTATATACTTTCTTGCAATTTCAGAAAATATTACTGTTTTACCACCACCTGTTGGCAATTGGTATAATAGATTAAAATCCTCGGGAGATTCACTAATTTTATTTAAAATAGTTTCAATTGCGTTCTGCTGGTAAGCATAAAGCTTCTTTCCGATTTGTTTTGTTGTATTATTGTCAGTCATCTTTAATATTCCCCTAAAAAATATGAGATGCAAATTTACGTACTTTATTAGGTTATTTTAGCATTATTTTCTAATTTTATTTAAAAAATTAATACTAAAAGCAGGATTTTACTATTAAAATTCGTTAAAAATGGTAGCTAACTTTAAGTTTTCTAAATAAATTGTTGCTGCTGTACCTTCCATAAATAGTAAATC
>WFMU01000443.1 GCA_015488935.1 Flavobacteriaceae bacterium
GGAGATGTGTATAAGAGACAGAAACTAGAAATTGTAGCTGTTATTAGAATAAGCATTAAAAAAATAGTTCTTAAGTGTGTCATAGATTGTTCCTTATTATGAATGAAATACATAAATTGTGTAAAAATAAATACAGATGTAACTACAAATTTACTATTTTTTTTGAGATAAATAGAATAAAATATTTTAATGTGTTGCGTAAATGCATACTTTTTAATTTAGAAAATTAGTGAGTCCCTGAAATAATGAAATTTAAGAGGAATAAAGCGAAAAAATAAAAGTGTGAATTTGTCTTGTTTTAATATAATAGAATTAATTAGCTTTGCCAAAATTTTTAAAATGACAAAATACTACTACACTGTTATTTTCCTAATTGCAATAAATTCGTTTTTATTTTCGCAAAATAAGGAAAGTCAGGACTTAAAAGAAATTGTAATTACTTCTACAAGAATAGACTTACCATTTTCTAAAAACTCAAAAACAATAACCATACTTTCTTCCGAAGAAATTAAAGCAGCAACAGCAACAAATCTTGCCGATTTATTACAACAAGAAGCAGGTATTGAAATTGTAAGAAGAGGTATAAATGGTATGCAATCGGATTTAAAAATTAGAGGTGGAAACTTTGAACAAACACTAATTTTAATAGACGGAATTAAAACGGAAGATGCACAAACCGGACATCATACCATGAATATGATGATACCTTTAGAAAATATTGAACGTATAGAAATAGTAAAAGGTGCAGCAGCAAGAATATTTGGACAAAATGCATTTACTGGAGCCATAAATATTGTTACTAAAAAACATCCAAAAAATAAAATAACACTTGGCGCAAACAGTGGTTCGTTTGGTTATAAATCAGGAGCAGTTACAGCAATTAAAAATTTTAAAAAATCAAGTCACCAAGTACATTATTCTTATAATGAAAGCGAAGGATATATAAACAATACCGATTTTAGAAATAGTAATTATTTCTTAAAAAGTACTTTTAAAACAAAAAAAGAAGCAATAAATGTATTGGCAACTTTTGCAGATCGTAAATTTGGCGCACAATACTTTTACACTACACCAAGAACTAATTTTACAGAATATGAAAAAACACAAACAAGTTTGGTTGCAATTTCTACAAAATTAAGCGTAAATAACTTGGTAATAAAACCAAAAATATATTGGAAACGGAATCAAGATATGTTTTTTCTAAAAAGGCAAGAGCCAAGTTATTCCAGAAATTTTAATATATCAAACAAAATAGGAGCAGTAGTAAACACTTCTTTTCACTCTAAAATCGGAATCACAGGTTTGGGAATTGATTTTGCTAAAACCACCTTGGCAAGTAATAATTTAGGAAACCAAAGCAGAACAACATTTAATGGTTTTGTAGAACATCGTTTTTTATTAGCAGATACCAAATTAGATATTACACCAGGCGTGTCTTTAGGTTATTTTTCAGATTTTGGACTTCAAGTTTTTCCTGGATTAGATTTGGGTTATAAAGCAACCGATAAAACGCGATTATATTGGAATGTTGGCGCATCATATAGAGTGCCAACTTACACAGAATTATACATAAATATTCCAAATTTTTTATCAGGAAATGAAAATTTAAAACCAGAAACAGCAGTAACACAAGAAATTGGAGTAAAATATCGTAAAGCACAGTTTTCCATAAATTCAGCCGTATTTTATAGAGTATCTAAAGATTTAATAGATTATGTAAAAGCAACGAGTACAAGTCCAGTATATAAAGCACAAAATTTAAGACAAATAACAACTACAGGATTTGAATTGTCTGGAAAATATGGCTTTAAAATATTAAATCATAAACAACAACTAAAAATAGGATATACTTTTTTAGACGACAATTATAAAAATGTACATGTTTATAAATCGAGATACTTAATAAATTCATCAATTAAACACCATTTTACGGCAAGTTTAAACACCGAGTTTATTAAAAATATAAAACAAAGTATTAGCTACAAATATGTAAATAGATATATAGATAGTTATGATGTGGTAGATGTTAAAATTAGTACAGAAATAAGAGGGTTTACTATTTTTGGAATAGCAAATAATATCTTTAATACTTCTTATTTTGAAAAGGAATATGTACCAATGCCACAACGTAATTTTGAAATTGGCGTAAAATATCGATTGGATTAATCTACTGGATTTATTATATTAGCAAAAAACATATTAGCATGGGAAAAAAAATCAAGACTTACGAAGAATTTTATACGTTTTATTTGACCCAACACAGTAATAAAATATGTAGATTATTGCATCTAATTGGTACTACATTTGTTTTAGCATTGGTCTTAACATCCATTATACATTTAAATCCATATTGGTTGATTTTTGTACCATTAACAGGCTATGGATTTGCATGGTTTGGTCATTTTGTATTTGAAAAAAATGAACCAGCAGCCTTTTCACATCCATGGTGGAGTTTACTATCTGATTTTAAAATGTATTACGAAGTCCTTAGTGGAAAAATAGGATTGGATGCATCTAGAGATTAGCGTTTTATCAAACTTTTCTGTAAACAAGCTTTAACAAAATCTAAAAAAAGAGGATGTGGATTTAGTACCGTACTCTTGTATTCTGGATGATACTGTACACCAATAAACCAAGGGTGATTTTTTAGTTCGATAACTTCAACCAAACCTGTTTTAGGATTTATACCTGTTGCAATCATACCAGCATTGGTAAGTTGTTCTAAATAATCATTATTGTATTCATAGCGATGTCTATGCCTTTCGCTAATCAATTCTTTTTGATAAATAGCAGCAGTTTTTGAATCTTTTTTTAAGGAACAATCCCAAGCACCAAGTCGCATTGTACCACCTTTACTTGTAATTTCTTTTTGTTCTTCCATCAAATCAATAACAGGATGTGGTGTATTTTCATTCATTTCGGTAGAATTGGCATCTTTTAAATTTAAGACATTTCTAGCAAATTCAATCACAGCCATTTGCATACCTAAACAAATTCCCAAAAAAGGAATATTATTTTCACGTGCAAAACGAACAGCATCAATTTTACCTTCGATACCTCTACCACCAAAACCAGGAGCAACCAAAATACCATGTAATCCTTGTAGTTTTTTGGGTACATTAGCTTCGGTTAAACTTTCGGAATGAATCCAACGAACTTTTACTTTTACTTCATTTACAGCACCAGCATGTATAAAAGCTTCGGTAATGGATTTGTAGGCATCGTGTAATTCTACATATTTACCAATTAAACCAATTTCAATAATATGTTTTGGATTTTTGTGTTTTTTTAAAAAATCATTCCATTTAAGAAGCGCAGGTTTGTTATCAATAGACAGTTTTAATTTTTCAAGAACAACAATATCCAATTTTTCTTTAAGCATTAAATTAGGAACATCGTAAATGGTTTCTGCATCAATAGATTCAATAATAGACTTTTCTTGTACGTTACAAAATAAAGCCAATTTACGTTTAATATTGTTGCTAAGATGATGTTCTGTTCTACAAACTAAAATATCTGGAGCAACACCACTTTGCATTAACATTTTAACCGAGTGCTGTGTTGGTTTTGTTTTTAGTTCTCCAGCGGCAGCTAAATAAGGAATTAAAGTTAGGTGTATAACTAGTGCGTTATGATTCCCTAATTCCCATTTTAATTGTCTTACAGCTTCTATATAAGGTAAAGATTCAATATCGCCAACGGTACCACCAATTTCGGTAATTACAATATCGTATTTACCAGTATTTCCTAAAATTTGGATACGGTTTTTAATTTCATCTGTAATATGAGGTATTACCTGAACTGTTTTACCTAAAAATTCCCCTTTTCGCTCTTTATTGATAACTGCTTGGTAAATTCTACCAGTAGTCACATTATTAGCTTGTGAAGTAGGAGTGTTTAAAAAACGCTCGTAATGTCCTAAATCTAAATCTGTTTCGGCACCATCATCTGTAACAAAACATTCGCCATGTTCGTACGGATTTAAGGTTCCAGGGTCAATATTAATATATGGATCTAACTTTTGAATGCTAACAGTATAGCCTCTTTCTTGTAATAATTTAGCTAGCGATGCAGCAATTATTCCTTTTCCAAGGGATGAAGTTACACCTCCAGTAACAAAAATATATTTGGTTTTTGACATGCCATTTAGGTTTTGCCAAAAGTACAAACTATTATAAAATTTGCAAGTAAAAAAGAAACTCTTTTTTTGCTTTTTATTCTATAAAATAATTTTGTTATTAAAGGCAAAGGACTTATTTTTACATCACGATGAAAACACTATATATTGTTAGACATGCAAAATCATCTTGGGCTTACCAAGGGATTAAAGATGTAGATAGACCTTTAAAAAAAAGAGGAATTAACGATGCTTATTTGATGTCTAGTATATTAAAAAAAACGATTAACAGACCAGATGTTTTTATTTCTAGTAGTGCAAATAGAGCATTACATACAGGAGTAATATTTTGCGAATCTTTTAATTACCCATTAGCTAATTTGCAAATAAATAAATCGTTGTACAGTTTTAGTGCAGGTTATTTAATTAAGACTATTAAAGCATTAGATGATGGATTTAATTCGGCAATAATTTTTAGTCACGATCATGGAATTAATGATTTTGTAAATAGTTTTGGAAATAAAATAATTAATCATGTGCCTACTTGTGGTGTTATTGGAATTCAATTTGATACCAAACATTGGAAAAATATAAAACCAGAAAAATCAGGAGGAAAAACGATTTTATTTGAATTTCCAAAAAAACACAAACCAGAAAAAAATAAATAGTTTTGAAAATAAAGAAATATGCCGCTATTGATATTGGCTCAAATGCTATAAGATTACTAATTTCTAATGTAATTATAACCAAAAATAACGATCCACAATATAAAAAATTATCCTTGGTACGTGTACCAATTCGTTTAGGAAAAGACGTATTTTCGAATGGATTAATTTCTAAAGCCAATCAAAATAGAATGGTTGAAGCCATGGAAGCCTATAAGCTGTTAATGCGTGTTTACCAAATAGAAAAATACAAAGCATGTGCAACATCTGCCATGCGAGAAGCAAAAAATGGTAGTGAAGTTGTTGCATTAATAAAAGAAAAAACAGCAATTGAAATCGATATTATTAATGGCGAAACTGAAGCAAAAATTATCTCATCTACAGATTTAAAAGAGCTTATTGATGGTAATAAATCTTATTTGTACGTAGATGTTGGTGGTGGAAGTACCGAATTTACATTCTTTTCTCAAGGAAAGATTATTACCTCTAAATCGTACAAACTTGGAACAGTTCGGTTGTTAGATAAAAAGAAAAATAAAGATATCTGGAGAGATATTGAAAAATGGATTAAAAAACACAGCAAAGGTTTAGGAAGTATCTCGTTAATAGGTTCTGGCGGAAATATCAATACCATATTTAAACGCTCGGGAAATAGATTAGGAAAACCATTGTCTTATATTTACTTAAATGCACATTATAAGTTTTTAAAATCGATGACTTACGAAGAACGAATTTCGGAATTATCTTTAAATCCAGATAGAGCAGATGTAATTATTCCAGCAACAAAAATATACCTATCTGCTATGAAATGGAGTGGTGCACGTAAAGTTTATGTCCCAAAAATTGGACTTGCAGATGGGATTATTAAAAGTTTGTATATGGGAAAGTTTGATTGAGAATGTATGTAATCCAATTGTAAAGTAATACCAATTGTGAAGCAAAATACGTTATAAATAAATTAGAATATATTTTTCTTTTTTGAGGCATAAATTCTTTGCATAGCTATGTTTATGGGAATAATTTATAACAAAGAAAAAGGGAAATAGAACGGA
>WFMU01000444.1 GCA_015488935.1 Flavobacteriaceae bacterium
ATATTTGGTGATATTAATGTATTTCCAATTATTGCTTTACGATTTGTCGTATTTTGAAAAACATTATTTCCTAAAATAACATTCAAACTTATTTTTTTTGTTAATTCATAGTCAAAATTTAATAATAAAGTAGATTCTATATCTTCATTAATATAATTGTCTGTTGTTACACCTCCATTACCACTCAGGGCTCTTGAACCTATATCTCTTATTTGTTTTCTACCTAAATTATATTTATTTACTCCTATCCTATATTTCATAGATATATTTTTATTAAAAGGGTATCCTAAATTGAGATTTGCCGTAGTTCTATTTGTACCAGTAATAATTTGGTCGTGTTCCCAAGACCACAATGGATGGTCCCATCCACTATTAGGGACTACTGAAGCTCCTGTTACTGGGTGTGTATATGGTAATGATGTATCCCAAGCTCTACCCATCCATAAGGTACGTGCAAAGGAAGATGCCGAACCAGTAAATTGATTATTTCCAAAAAAGCCTCCTACTTGTTTTGTAGTTGAATAGCTCATTGCTGCTCCTATTTCTAAACCACTATTATAAGTAAAACCACCACCTGCTGAGATGGATACTCTTTTATAAGTATTAAAAGGGATATATCCTTTCTGATCTAAATTAGAGACCGTTAGTCCAAAATTTGATTTTCCACTATTATGAGAAAAATTTACAGAATTCTCTGTTATTACACCTGTACGAAATAAATTTTTTACATTATCTGGATGAGCTTCATAAGGCTGTGTTGCACCTAATTCTGGAAAGGCAGATAATAAATTTGGCCAAGTAGGTATTGTTTCTAAGGAGTCAAAGCGTGGTCCCCAAGATCCATTTGCATTTACATATCTAAAGTTAACTCCATTACCATAAGTATTTTGATATTCTGGTAAGTTTGCTATATTTTCGAAAAACAAACCCGAACTAAAATTTATTTTATCTGTTTTATTTTTTGAACTAGATTTTGTGGTAATCACTATAACTCCATTTGAAGTTCTAGAACCGTATAATGCTGCTGCTGCACTACTCTTTAACACCGTTATTGTTGCAATATTATTAGGGTCCAAAGTCCCAATTCCTGATTCATATCCACCTCCTCCAGTAGTTTGACTAGATGTTGTTACTTGGTTATTATTATAAGCAACTCCATCTACAATAATAAGAGGTTGCGACGAACCACTTAATGAGGTTACTCCTCGTATATTTATCTGATTAGCCGCACCAGCCACTCCTGAAGAAAAATTTACATTCACTCCTGCTACTTTTCCTGATAAAGAACGTAATAGATCTGGTTCTGAGTTTTCAATTATATCGTCTGACTTTACTTTACTAACTGCATATCCTAACTTTTTGGGATTTCTCTTAATCCCAAAGGCAGTTACAACAACAGTAGTTAAAGTATTCCCTGCTTCAACTACCAACACATCAATTTTATTAGATTCTCCTACAATTTTCTCAACAGTTTCATAAGAAACATGTGTAAATACCAATACATCTCCAACTTTAGCATTGATAGAATAATTTCCATCTAAATCAGTAGTTGTTCCTGTTGATGTTCCTTTAACCTTTACCGTAATATCAGCTACTGGCCCCATCTCATCGGAAACAACTCCTGCAATAGTTTTTTGTTGGGCAAAAATTAATTGCACCACAAACACTAAAAATAGTGTTATCATACTTTTCAGTTTTGTTTTCATAAATAAAGGATTTTAAATTAATAAATAATTATTAGCGTTGCTTAACAGTAATATTTATATTTATGTAAGTACAAAAAAATAAAGGGGTTTTTAATACATATTAACCAACGTAACAAATATCAAAAATTGTTTCTCTTACCACGTACCATAAACATGGTATTTTATTTAATTTCAATAAAATACCATGTTTAACACGTATATTTTGTAGTATTTTATTTCTGAATTATATCCATTAAACATTAAAAACACTTATAGTATATTTCCTCTTTTAGTTGGTATAAATATGAGATAGAACAAATTATTTTGAGAATATTTTCTAAAGTACAATCCCAATTTAGTACTGATTTGTACTTAATAATACCAAAGTACAAGAAACCTCAAAAGCAATATTATTAGCTGTTAATAAGGTATAAAAATGTTCATTTTCAGTTCCCGGATTAAAAATTACACGCTTTGGATGTAAAGAAATAATAAAATCATAATATTTTGCTTGTCGTAATGCATTCAAATAAAGAGTTACAGTATGCACCTCACTAATAGGTAAATCGTATAGTGCATCAGTATCTTTAGCAGTTAAAATAGTTACTCCTGCAACAGTACCTTTTCGTAATCCAATTGCTACAACATTGTGCTTATAAAGTACCAATTTGTTAATTGCCATATTAGAATAGCGCATTGGTTTTAATGAAGCTCCAATAACTAACGTTTTTTTTGACATGTTAAATATATGTTAATACAAAATAAATCTGTTACAAAAGTAATGACTTTGCGTCTAAATTATTGAAAAGGCTAGGTAAATAGTTTTTTTGAGTTAGTTAATTGGCAAAACCCTTTATAGCAAAAGCTATTAAGGG
>WFMU01000445.1 GCA_015488935.1 Flavobacteriaceae bacterium
GTTTATTTTGTATAATATTATAACATGTCTTGTTTTTTTTATACTTTACTTATATTGTGTATATTTAGTAAAAACTTAATTGTTTAGTTAAGGATTATTTTTTTACTAAAAACAGATGCATTTCTATATATTTTAAGAATATAAATTCCTTTTGGTAGTTGTTCTAAATGAATTATTTTTGTTTGTAATTTTTCGAATACTTTTTTACCTAAAATAGTATAGACTTCTATTTTTTTAACTGGATTTGGTGTTATTACAGTTAGTTTACCTGTTGTTGGATTTGGAAAAACAGTCATTTTTGTAAATGTATTTTCTTGATTAACACCTGCTATATATGCTTGTCTTCTATATTCTACTGTTAAATCACTATCTATGAGTTTAAAGGTGTTTTGCGATGCATGTGTCCATATACTTCCTTCGCTATCTATTGTGATTGTTGCTGGTCTGTAATGTTTTAATGATGGTAATAAGGAATTTGTACCTTCTATTGTGATACTGTTTAGGGTTGGTGTCGCTGCCAATGGATTTTCGAAAGTTGTAATTTTTGCAAGGTCATTTCTTAGCAAATACAGTTTTCCGTTTGCATCTACCACGGCATCTTTAATATTACTAAGTTCTGGATAATCTGCTACTAAATAAGCATGGAAATTACCATTTTCAAGATACATTATTCCGTTTGCGCCAATTATCCATATAGCATTATTAGGTGCGGCTATTATTTTTCTTAATATGCTTAAATTTTCGGTTCTATCAAATGTTGTGGTTGTTGCTGTTGCCGTATTAAATTTTTTGATTTGTAATTGATTTCCGCCAACATAACGCATAAACCAAGGGTTATCATTATCATCAACAGCCATATAATAGCAATATTGATAATCGGTCTCGTCTAAGGTATGTGTATTTACTAAATTATCGCTCTCGTAAATATCTATTTTTGGTACGGATTTATCGTAAATCCATGTTTGACTTGCTACTTGTTTTATTTGTGTTGCTTGGTTTGTTGCACTTTGTATTGATATAGCATTTGGAAAATTTATTTTACGTATTTCGCTAGGTGATCCTCCTTTTATAATGGCTTTGTTATCTACATCAATTGCTGCTGTATAACCAACATTAATTAGTAAGGATTGGTGGTTATCTTGATTATCTCTATACACCACAATATTATCCGAATTATTAAACCACCAAACTCCTCCGTTATCGTCTGGCAAACTTTCACTAAATCTATTATTCATCCGTACAGATAAATTACCTACTTCATTGTCATTTCTACCTGACCATACATTATTATCCTTTATAATTACTTCGTAATTGTTATTATTTCCTGAAGAGCCATCGCTTGTAGTAAAATAAAACTTATTATTGGTGTAATATACATGGTTTGGTATGTAAGTTATTGGGACACCTAATGTGGTTAAATCTGTTTTTGGTACTAGTTCCCAGTTCGGTGTTGTGCCAGAAGGTGTTGTGCCAGAAAATGTTAGTTTTACTAAACCGCTATAATTTGTTCCTACTGCCCAAATTAAACCTGTGTTGTCTATTGCTAATTTATTAAAATGAATATTAATTGTAGCATTATTCGGCATAGGTGTTTGGTACATATCGTAGGTTTCGGTAGTACTATTAAATTTTAAAATGGCTGCATTGTAAGTACTGCTATTTGCTATCCATAAATTTCCGTTAGAATCGAATTGTAAATCGGTAACTTTATCGTATGGTAAATTTGGTGTTGTTGCACTATTGTAGTGTGTTACTGGTACAGAATTGGTATAATCAGACACATCTATTTTGTACAAACCATTACTATTTCCTAAATATATATGGTTGTTTTTATATATTAAAGTTGCGGCATTAGTACTTATGTTGATATTTCCTAAATTTGTTATTTCTGTAAGTGCAGTACCATTATAAGTAAATAGGTAGGTAGAACTTCCACTATTAGCAAAAGCCCAAGTTAGATTTCTATCCGAATCATATACTACTTGTTGTGGGTTTTTGTTATTTGGAAAATTTATTGTTGTGAATGTTTTTAAATTTCTATCATAAACATTAAATGCGTATCCAGCATTTGTGGCTAAAATAATTATTTTATTATCTGGTAATATCAATCCGTTTTGAATGCTAGGAATGTATGTTGTTCCCCAAAGTGGTATTGCTATATTCGGAATGTTTTCCCAAGTATTGTCTGTTTTGTGTATGGATAATCCTTTACTTGTAATATAGGCCTCATCTTGATTGTAATGGTTTGGTAGCATACGTGTTACTCTCCTATCGTTTAAACCGTAACTACGTTCTACTACTCCTAAATTATTTGCTCGGTCACAAAAACTAAGTTTGCCTTGTGCTTCTGGTATGGTATTACCGCATTCGTTTGGATAAAACGAAACTTTTGTTCCTGTTAAAAAGGTTTCCATTTTTGTAATTTGTGCTTGAGTTAAAAAAACGGCACATAATGCGATGATTTGTATTGTTTTTTTCATGGGTTTATAATTATTTAGTGCGTAGTAATTGTTATTTGTTAATGGTCACTCTTACACCATTAATACTGTTTATTTTAAAGAGATTGCCTAAAAACTTTTTTTTAAAACAATCTCTTTGGTAATTAATTCAAATTAATTTTTTACTCTTGGGTTATTTTTCTAATTTTATGATTATTGTTATCTGCAACATAAACATCGTAATTATCATCTATTATTACACTGATAGGATAATTAAATTTTGCAATTGCTCCTGCTCCGTTTACAAAACCTGAAGTGCTACCAACAAAGGTACTAACTAAACCACTTGGTGTGATTTTTCGAATTTTATCGTTAATTAAATCTGCTACATAAATGTTTCCTTGTTTGTCTGTTGTTAAACCTGCTGGATAAGTAAACTGTGCGTTTGCTCCTTGTCCATCTGCAAAGCCAGAATTTCCGTTCCCTGCCAAAGTTGTTACTGTGCCATTTGGTGTTATTTTCCTAATACTATAATTTTGTTCATCGCCTATATATAAATTATCCTCTAAATCTATAGCTATTCCACTTGGACCATAAAACGCTGCATTTACTCCTTGCCCATCTTGATTACCACTTGTGCTACTTCCTGCAAAAGTACTTACCAAACCATTTGGTGTTATTTTTCGTATGCTATTATTATGATAATCTGTTACATATAAATTGTTTTGTGAATCTATTGCTAATCTAGAAGGGTCATCAAATTGTGCTGCTGTACCTTGTCCTTCTGTATAACCCGAGCTTCCATTACCAGCAAAGGTAGTAACCACACCATTTGGGGTGATTTTTTTAATTTTTTGATTACCAATATCACAAATAAATACATTATTATTACTATCTATTGCTAACCCATAAGGTGTATTAAATTGTGCCGCAGTACCAACACCATCTACATCACCTTCTGTGCTCCCTGCAAATGTGCTTACTACACCACTTGGAGTGATTTTTTTTATTTTATGATTATCTCCATCAGCAACAAAAATATTCCCATTGGAATCCATTGCTATTTGCTGTAAAAACGAACTAAATTGAGCAGAACTACCAGATCCATCTGTATCTCCTTCTGTGCTCCCTGCAAATGTACTTACCTGAATATCTATAATGGTATATGTAAAAATTGGTCCTTCGATTTCTTGGCTACCTATAATAACTTTTACTTTACCTGTGTAAGCTCTTGCTGGTACTATTGCAGTAATTTGTGTATTTGTAACAGCTTGTACCGTAGCTTCTTTATCATTAAAAAATACAGAAACTCCGTTAATGTCCGTTCCAAAATCTTGCCCGTTTATGGTTACAATGGTTGTTTTTGGTCCATTTGTTGGGCTAATTGTAGTAATGCTTGGGTTTGTAGTTGGTTCTGTTGGATCGTCGCTTTTACAACTAAACAGTGTACTTAGTATAAATAGTATTATTGTTGTTTTTTGTATTGTTTTCATTGTTTCTGTTTTGCTTTAGTCTTTTCAAAAATTAGTTTGTTAACATTTTTTTAATTAAAAAAAAAGGAATATTCCCAATACCAATACTCTGTGGTTACTTCGCCCGATTGTTGTGTAATTTTTTTTGAGCTATAGGTAGGAAAACCATTTTGATTGTATATATAACTATTTGTTATTATTGTTACTGGTGTTGTATTTGTTGGTGTAGATTTTTCTATTCTAATTATATTATTTGGACTATAGTATTGCAATTTTATATTAGATGAAAATCCAAGTGAAATAGTTGGTATTCCTATAAATTGATAAAATGTTAATGAATTTATATTTCCTGTTGCATTAACAAGTAAATGATAAAATGGATTTTTATTATTATCGTAATGATAAGTTAATGTTTCTTCCTCTAAATACGTTGTTCCATTATTTAAACTCCTATACCTAACGATAGTATTAATTTTACCATCGCCATAATATGTTATTTGGTATTTTACTAATGATGTGCTTCCATTTATTTCTATTCTTTCTTCAATAATTTCTGCCAATTTTCCAGAGCTATTATAATCAAAATTCCTTGAAAATGTATTTGTTACATTTGTTGTTGCATTAGTAAATGTAATTGTTTCTGTAATTATTTTTCCTTCTGTATTATATGTCAACAACGCATTATTACTACTTTGTATGAAATTAGGTGCATTTATAATTTCTGTTAATTGACCATTGTTGTAATTATATGTGTATGCTCCCAGATTACTTATATTATTTACATTGTTGTAATTTATTGTATTGAATCCTAATTTTATTGGCTTTTCTTGTAAGTCATACGAAATGGGTACGTTATTATCATTAAATTTGAAGGATTTAAGTTTCATGACTGCAATAGCATCTACTGTATTATCATTACAACTAAATGAAATTAATCCGACTGTGATTGCTAAAAATATTCTAATTATTATTTTCATGTTTTTATTTTTAAACTTAAAATGTATTTTATTGTATCATTAATTATTAAGATTTCTTTGCTTTTTTTCGAAAATTAAACTTGTAAGCAATTCCAAATTTAATTACCGATTTTTTGCCAGTTAATAGTGTTACATCATCTCTTTTTATACTATAAGCAGAAATTCCATGTATATATCTAACTTCAACAGATA
>WFMU01000446.1 GCA_015488935.1 Flavobacteriaceae bacterium
CAGGATGCAAGAGCATATAAAATATTTAAAAAGGAATTACTTTTGATAAAATAAGTAGAGATAATTACTTAAAAAAAAATCCTAGCACTTTAGTATCTAGAAATTTCCAAACAAACGATAATAAATGAATATCATACAACACCTAAAATCCCAAACTACATTTTCAGAAAAAAGCATTACAAATACCGTAAAACTTTTAGATGAAGATTGTACCATACCTTTTATTTCTCGTTATCGAAAAGAAATGACAGGCAATTTAGATGAAGTAGAAATTGGCTTGATTGTAAAACTAAAAAAGGACTTTGAAGCGTTCCAGAAAAGGAAAGAAACCATTTTAAAAGCCTTAGAAGAACAAGAAGTTTTAACACCAGAATTAAAAGATAAAGTAGAAAGAAGTAAATCCTTACAAGAATTAGAAGACATCTACTTACCATACAAGAAAAAACGAAAAACCAAAGCAGAAACAGCACGCAAAAATGGACTAGAGCCATTAGCAAAAATCATTATGGCACAACGCAGTGACAATATCGAATACATCGCTGCACAATACCTAAACGACGCTGTGCAAAATGAAGATGAAGCTATTGAAGGTGCTGGTTTTATTATTGCAGAATGGATTAATGAAAATATAGGAGTTCGTAATCGCTTACGAAGAATTTACGAGCGAAAAGCAGTAATCACCACAAAAATTACAAGCAAAACAAAAAAGTTAGATACTACAAGTTCTGATTACGAAAAAGCACAAAAATTTAAAGATTATTTTGATTGGGAAGAAAGCCTAAACCGTTGTCCATCGCACCGACTTTTAGCCATGCTTAGAGCCGAAAATGAAGGTTTTGTAAAGCTAAAAGTAGCCATTGAACGCGAAGTTGCTTTGGAAATAATCGACCAACGTATCATTAAAAACAATTCCAATAATAAAGAATATTTAGAGCGTTTTATTGACGATGCATACAAACGGTTACTTGCACCAGCACTATCGAATGAAATTTTACAAAAATCCAAAGAAAAAGCAGATACTACTGCCATTGATGTCTTTGCAAAAAATTTAAAACAGCTATTACTTGCTGCGCCATTAGGCGAAAAAAATGTGTTGGCAATCGACCCAGGATTTCGAACTGGCTGTAAAGTCGTTTGTTTAGATAAACGTGGGAATTTTAAAAAATATACTACTATTTTTCCACATGCACCACAAAATGAGAATGCTGTGGCTAGTAAAAAAATAAGTGATTTAGTTAACAAATACAATATCGATGCCATTGCTATTGGTGACGGTACTGCTTCGCGCGAAACGGAAGAATTAGTAAAAAATATACCGTTTGAAAAAGAAATTGCTGTTTTTATAGTAAGTGAAGCAGGAGCATCCATTTATTCTGCTTCTAAAATTGCTCGTGAAGAATTTCCGAAAGAAGATGTAACCGTTCGTGGTGCGATTAGTATCGGAAGGCGATTGCAAGACCCATTGGCAGAATTGGTAAAAATAGATGCTAAATCTATTGGTGTTGGACAGTACCAACACGATGTTGACCAAACTAAATTAAAAGACGAATTAGAAACTGTAGTTTCCAGTTGTGTAAATTTGGTTGGCGTAAACATAAATACTGCTAGCAAATCATTATTGACTTCGGTTTCTGGTATTGGAGCAAAACTTGCAGAAAATATTGTTGCTTATCGCGATGAAAATGGTGCCTTTTCTAGCAGAACAGAAATAAAAAAAGTGCCACGACTAGGAGCAAAAGCCTATGAGCAAGGTGCTGGTTTTTTACGTATAAAAAATGGTAAAAATCCACTGGATAATTCGGCAGTACATCCAGAGAGTTACGCTGTGGTAAAAAAAATGGCTGCATCGCTAAAAGTCAAAGAAAATGATTTAATTGGTAATGGAAGTTTACTTTCTAAGCTGCAATTACAACATTTTATTACGGATAAAATTGGTTTGCCAACCTTACAAGATATTAAAAAAGAATTGGAAAAACCTGGTTTAGATCCAAGAGAAAAAGCAAAAGTTTTTGCTTACGACCCAAATATTAAAACCATTAACGATGTGATTTCTGGAATGATTTTGCCTGGCATTGTAAACAATGTTACTGCTTTTGGTTGCTTTGTGAGTATTGGTATTAAAGAAAGTGGCTTAATCCATATTTCTAATTTATCGGATACTTATGTTAAAGACCCAAATGAGATTGTAAGTTTACAACAACATGTTATGGTAAAAGTCTTGGATGTTGATGTACAACGAAAACGCATTGGTCTAAAATTAGAATTGGATAAATAGCTATTCTAATTAATAACGATAGAATCTGCCAACATTTTCTAGCAATTAGCATAAGTATTGGAGGATGTATTTTTAAGACCAATATTAATTTTTTAATAAGCATATATCAAATTAATATTTGCACATATCAAATAGATTTTTATATCTTTTTTTACTGCCCTTTTTTTGTATAAACTTTTATACAATAAATAAATTAAAATGAAATACTTTTTATTCTTAGCAATACTATTATCCGTAAACTTACATGCACAAGTTGGTATTGGTACTACAAATCCAAATAGCACATCACAATTAGAAATTACTTCAAGCGATAAAGGCTTATTAATACCTAGGTTAACTCTGTCTCAAAGAAATGGTATTAACTCGCCAGCAACAAGCTTATTAATATACCAAACCGATAATACACAAGGATATTATTATTACGATGGAACAGATTGGACAAGATTAGCAACAGGTGTAACTATCGAAAAAATAGATGATTTAATAGATGGTAAATCCGATAATGATGGTTCTCAAAACGGTTCTTCAATATTTTTAGGAATTAATGCAGGTTTAACCGATGATAAAACAGACAATAGAAACATTGGAATAGGTTTTGAAGCGTTAAAAAACAATTCATATAGTAATCTTAATGTAGCCATAGGATACCAATCCTTAAAAAATAATTTAGCCAGAGAGATGGTAGCAATTGGCTATCAATCACTTACTAATAACACCTATGGATATAGAAATACAGCAATTGGTTACCAAACATTATTAGCAAATACTTCAGGGTATTCTAATACGGCATTAGGTTACCAAGCATTAAAAACAAACACAAATAGTAGTAAAAACACCGCAATTGGAGTATATGCATTAACAAATAATACTGGAGGTATTAGAAATACTGCACTCGGAGAAAGTACATTAAAATTGAATACAACAGGTTCATATAATACAGCAATTGGATGCAGTGCAATGAATAATAATACTTCGGGAGATCGTAATATAGCAATTGGTAATTTTTCTTTGTATGAAAATACTACAGGAACTACAAATACAGGTATTGGAAATCAATCCTTAAAGAGTAATACTACAGGAACAAGAAATGTAGCAACAGGATATTATGCCTTATATTTAAACACAACTGGTGGTTATAACGTAGCTAATGGAGTATCTGCACTTTTTAATAATACAACTGGTTGGGGTTTGACTGCTGTAGGAGATAGAGCATTAAGTGCTAATACAACAGGAGAGAAAAATAGTGCTATTGGTTATAAATCTTTGTCTGTTAATAGTACAGGGAATTTTAATACCGCAAATGGAGGAATTGCTTTAGTAAGAAATACAACAGGATCCTATAATACGGCAAGTGGTTATAATGCATTAACTTTTAATAATACAGGCTCGTACAATATTGGAGTAGGTACAAAAACAATATATCACAATGAGTCAGGCTCCTATAATACAGCATTGGGATATTATGCATACAAAACCAACTCACTAACCAACTTATCTAATTCTACAGCAATAGGTTATAATTCGCCAATAACAGATTCTAACCAAATTCATTTAGGAAATTCCTCGATAACCGAAATAAAAGGACAAGTTCCTTTTTCTACCTATTCGGATGCTCGAATTAAAGATAATGTTACAGAAGATGTTCACGGTTTAGATTTTATCACAAAATTAAGACCAGTTACGTATCATTTTAATGTAGATAAACAAAATACCATTACTGGAAATATAGATAAAAGTATGTACAAAGAAAAGTATGCTATCGAAAAAATTAAATTTAGTGGATTTATTGCTCAAGAAGTAGAAACTGCTGCAAAAGCGGTAAACTATAATTTTAGCGGTGTTAAAACTCCAAAAACAACTACAGATTTGTATGGTTTGTCGTATTCCGAATTTGTAGTTCCCTTAGTGAAATCGGTACAAGAATTACACAAAGAAAATAAAATATTAAAAGCGGAATTGGAGACCTTAAAAATGCAAATTATTCAATACAAAGCTTTAGAAAAAAGAATAAAGAAATTAGAAGAATAACTATTATACGTTCGGATATTTTAAATATAATTTCTCATTTTAATAAGTTCTCTTTATTAGAATTTAATTTTGTGAATCAATTAG
>WFMU01000447.1 GCA_015488935.1 Flavobacteriaceae bacterium
GCCTACACCTTTATTTAAAATAAAGAAAACAATAACAAGATAATAGATTCCTTATTGCCTTAGCAAGAGATAGATTTACTTTTTGAAACAGAGAGATGATAAAATGAATCTTACCATAGGTAAAACAACCACGCAACAATTTTTTAAAAATCAATTTGTATAGAAGTAATAGTTTTTAAGCACTCATGCCACTATTTTTTTATATACTTTATTGGTAGTAAAATTGTATCTTCGTTTTTAATAAAAAGAATTATATCTAATAAGAAATAGTCATCTTTTTTAATAAATTAGATCGTTATTATATCTAGAAGCAAAACGCTTATATATCTTTAGCTAAACAACAGTGAAAATAATTCATAATTTATAATATATAATTTATAATTTATTTATCTTGCACGACTTAAAGGAAATAAATGAAGAATATAAGAAATTTCTGTATCATAGCACATATAGATCATGGTAAAAGTACCTTGGCAGACCGTTTGTTAGATTATACAAATACAGTAACTGTAAGAGAAAAACAAGATCAGCTGTTAGATAATATGGATTTAGAACGTGAACGTGGAATTACAATAAAATCACATGCAATTCAGATGGATTATTCGTATCAAGGAGAAAAATATACTTTAAATTTAATTGATACACCTGGTCATGTCGATTTTTCTTACGAAGTGTCTCGTTCTATTGCAGCATGTGAAGGCGCTTTGCTAATTGTAGATGCAGCGCAAAGTATTCAAGCACAAACCATTTCTAATTTATACTTGGCATTAGAGAACGATTTAGAAATAATTCCAGTATTAAATAAAGTAGATTTACCTAGTGCAAATCCAGATGAAGTATCGGATGATATTATTGATTTATTAGGTTGTGATTTAGAAGAAATAATTCACGCAAGTGGAAAAACTGGCTTGGGAATGGAGAATATTCTCGATGCAATAATTAATAAAATACCAGCACCTAAAGGAGACCCAAAAGCACCATTACAAGCATTAATATTTGATTCCGTTTACAATACTTTTAGAGGAATTGAAACTTACTTTAAAGTAATAAATGGAGAAATTAGAAAAGGACAGAAAGTAAAATTTTTATCTACAGACCAAGAGTATTTTGCCGATGAAGTAGGAACATTACATTTAACACAAACACCAAAAAAAGTAATTAAAACTGGCGATGTAGGGTATTTAATTACAGGAATAAAAGTTGCAAGTGAAGTAAAAGTAGGAGATACAATTACGGATGCAGCAAACCCAACACAAGAGCAAATTGAAGGTTTTGAAGAAGTAAAACCAATGGTATTTGCTGGAATTTATCCAGTAGATACAGAAGAGTTTGAAGAGTTGCGTAATTCGATGGAGAAATTACAACTAAATGACGCATCTTTAGTATTTCAACCAGAAAGCTCCGCAGCATTAGGTTTTGGTTTTCGATGTGGATTTTTAGGAATGTTACACATGGAAATTATCCAAGAACGTTTAGAACGTGAATTTGGAATGACGGTAATAACAACAGTACCCAATGTTTCGTACCATGCATTTGTAAAGAAAAATCCAAATAATATTATTTTAGTAAATAATCCAAGCGATTTACCAGATCCATCTGGATTAGATAGAGTAGAAGAACCCTATATTAAAGCAACAGTTATTACAAAATCAGATTTTGTTGGGCAAGTGATGAGCTTGTGTATCGAAAAAAGAGGCATTATTACCAATCAAACCTATTTAACTACCGAACGTGTAGAATTGAGTTTTGATATGCCTTTAGCAGAAATTGTATTTGATTTTTATGACCGATTAAAAACAGTTTCTAAAGGATATGCATCTTTCGATTATCATCCAATAGGAATGCGAGTATCAAAATTAGTAAAAGTTGATATATTACTTAATGGAAATAGTGTTGACGCTTTATCTGCTTTAATACATGCCGATAATGCACAGTATATTGGTAGAAAAATGTGTGAAAAATTACGACAATTAATTCCACGACAGCAATTTGATATTCCAATTCAAGCTGCAATTGGAGCAAAAATAATTGCCAGAGAAACCATAAAGGCACTCCGAAAAGATGTAACAGCTAAATGTTATGGTGGTGATATTTCTCGTAAACGTAAATTACTAGAAAAACAAAAAAAAGGAAAAAAACGTATGCGAATGGTTGGTAATGTCGAAATTCCACAAAAAGCATTTATGGCAGTTTTAAAATTGAATGATTAATCTTGTTGGTAATTTTTTTTGATCACTAAATTTAGTTAAAACAATTGCAAAACGAAACATACTATATAAATTAGTTGTGCATCAGCAAAGAACAAACACCTGAATTCAAGAACTCAACACTAAAATAAAAATTATTATGACATTATATACATATTGTAAATCTTGTAAATCACAAATTATTATAAAATCAAGTGCCGAAAGTCGAGCTGAATTAGAAAGAGAAAAAGGAAATGAATTTAATGTAAATTGTCAAAATTGGTAGTCTTGAAAAGAAACACGTCAATGATGTTAAAGCAAAACCGAATAAAATAATAATTCTTATAGGAATAAGCATTGGAATATTTGTTACAATAGCTTTATGGACATATTATGGAGCAATTAGTACTATAAGCGGAATAATTCCAGTCCTTTTTTGGAAGGAACAAATGAAGTCCTCCAAAATTTTTAATTCCTATAGACTTGGGCGAAAATAGATTTTATCAAAAAAAAGCAACTCTTATAACCTACTAATACAAAAATGATTATATTTGTATTGTATGACACAAAAACAGAACATAGCGCAGGATTTCATTATTGACAGATTGACAAACTCAATTGTAAATACAATATCTGGAGATAGTTTTCAAACTGAAATTTCAATCTTAACTAAAGATGATTTGAAAAATGTTCTAAAAAAAAATGGTTGGAACTTTAATTGGAAAACTGACCATAAAGATATATCAAGAGAAGTTTACAAATTAACTATAGTAAATAATCCAAATGTTATCCAAGGATTGATAAGTATAACAGTTGAAAACGATCATATCTTAATG
>WFMU01000448.1 GCA_015488935.1 Flavobacteriaceae bacterium
ATTTATAATAATCAAAAACTCCCCCTAATTTTTGACAATGTAAAGAGTTGTTCATTAAGAGTTTTTTTAACTAAAGATCTGATGAAAAAAGTAAAAAACAACTTAAAAATGGTATTAATTTTTTTAATATTAATATCATTTTATTCCTTTTCAAAATTTAAAATGCCAAGTGATTCTATTAAAATTGTAAAGCGGAATAACACTACTTACATGTATTTGGCACAAAACATAAATTTTAGTTTAAATAAGGTAACAATAAATGAAAATTGCAAACCACAATTACATTTAGTAGTACATTATTTGAAAAAATATCCAAAGTTAAAAATCGAAATAGGAGTGCATAATGATTTAAGAACAAAAGAAGACTTATCGCAAATACGCGCCGATGTATTAAAAGGTTTTCTGGAAAATTATGGTGCTAATAGTCAAAATATTACAGCTGTAGGCTATGGAAGTTCAAAATTACTTTACGATTGTAGAGGTAAAAATAATAAATGTACAGAAAAAGAACAACAAGCTAATAGAAGAATTGAGATAAAAATTCTTAATCCAAGTGTGTTAAAAGATTATGTTATCATTAATAATGGAGGAATAGGTGCAATTGTAGTAAAAAATGATACTAAAGAAGAAACATCAAAGCTAGATGTTAAAGAAAATGTAAAATTAGAAGATAAAGATATTGCCAACAAAGAGTCTAAAAGTAAGAAAGAAGAATAATGCCAATTGTGAAGTAAGATGCCTTATACCAACTAATTTTTGGAATGCAGTTAAATAAAATGAAATATATTTTTAGTTGTTGTAAATAAAAAAATATTTCATTTTATTAGTAATAATTAGTAATTTTAAATCATTTCTAATACGCGTTTTAAATCGCCAATTAAATCTGTTATATCCTCAATACCAACACTTAAGCGAATAAGCGATTCGGTAATTCCAATTTTTAAACGTTCAGGCTCTGGAATAGAGGCATGTGTCATGGTAGATGGATGATTTGCCAAACTTTCTACACCACCAAGAGACTCAGCAAGTGTAAATACTTCTAAGTTTTCTAATAATTTAAAAGCTGCAGTTTGTGAGTCGTCTTTTAATTTAAAAGAGAGCATTCCTCCAAAATCTGCCATTTGTTTTTTAGCTATTTTATAATTTATGTGAGATTTTAATCCTGGATAATATACTGTAGCAACTTTAGGATGATTTGCCAAAAATTGTGCTACTTGCATACCGTTTTCGCAATGTCTTTGCATTCTTATAGCTAAAGTTTTTACACCTCTTAATGCCAAAAAAGAATCCATAGGTCCTGCAATAGCACCTCCTGCAAATTGAATGAAATGTATTTTTTCGGCAAGTTCTTTATCTTTTACCATTAAAGCTCCCATAACTACATCTGAATGTCCGCCTAAATATTTGGTAGCAGAATGCATTACGATGGTTGCACCCATATCTAATGGTTTTTGTATGTATGGTGTTGCAAAGGTATTATCTACCACACTCATAATATTATTTTTATTAGCTATGCTAGTAATTGCTTTAATATCTGCAACTTTTAGCAACGGATTTGTTGGTGTTTCTAGCCAAATTAGTTTGGTTTTATTTGTAATAGCATTGGCTACATTTTCTGGATTATTCATATCTACAAATGTAAATTTTAATCCGTATTTACTAAATAGTTTGGTAAACATTCTATAAGTACCACCGTATAAATCGTCGCCAGCAATAATTTCGTCATTTGGATTTAATAATCGTAAAACGCAATCGGTTGCTGCCAAACCAGATGAAAAAGCAAAGCCATTTGTTCCGTTTTCAATGGCAGCAAAAGCATTTTCGAGTGCTGTTCTTGTTGGATTTGCTGCTCTAGAATATTCATATCCTTTGTGTTTTCCGGGACTAGATTGTGCAAATGTTGAGGTTTGAAATATGGGAGTCATTACTGCTCCTGTACTTGGGTCGTGTTGTTGATTTCCGTGTATTACTTTTGTGTTGAATTTCATAATGTATCTTGTAAAGGTGCTAAAGTGCCAAAATTATTGTTATTTTTCTCTATTCTCTATTCTCTATTCTCTATTCTCTATTCTCTATTCTCTATTCTCTATTCTCTATTCTCTATTCTCTATTCTCTATTCTCTATTTAAGTCAATTTTTTAATCAATGTACCAACCGTTAATCCTTGTCCTATAATTGAAAATACGACTACTGTATAAGTCATTACCAAAAATAAATCGCGATGCATTTCTGTAGTTAGACTTAAAGCTAAGGCAATAGAAATACCTCCTCGTAAGCCACCCCAAGTCATTAATGTGTTAACATGTTTTACAAATCCGAGTTTTTTTGCATAGAATTTTATAGGTAATTGTAAAGATAAAAAACGTGCAAGTAATATTGCAGGAATTGCCAATATTCCAGCTAAAAAGTATTCTTTTTCAAAAGTGAGCATGAGTAGTTCCATACCAATCATTACAAATAATAAGGTATTTAGTAGTACATCTACCAATTCCCAAAATTTATCTACATATTGTTCTGTAACTTTACTCATAGAGCTTTCTCGCATGGTATCATGTCCAACAATTAGTCCAGCTACAACCATTGCTAATGGTGCCGAAAAATGTAATTTTTGTGCCAATAATGTGCCGCCCATAACCGCTGCAATAGTAATAATTACTTCGGTATCGTAATCGTCTATAGATTTTAATAATAAAAATGTTCCGTATCCTAAAATACCTCCTAAAGCTAAGCCTCCACCAACTTCTTTAATAAATTCAAATACGGTATGCCATGCCGAAAAATGTGCCAATCCTTTACTAGCAATACTGTATATGGTTATAAAAATTACAACACCAACACCATCGTTAAATAAAGATTCTCCTACGATTTTAGCTTCCAATTGTTTTGGTGCTCCTACTTTTTTTAGGATTCCTAAAACAGCAATTGGATCTGTTGGCGAAATCAGTGCTCCAAATAGTAAACAGTAGATAAAATCGGTGTTAAGATGTATTACTTTTAGTCCAAAAAAAACAAAAATTCCTACAAAAAAAGTAGAAAGTAAAGTACCTAAGGTTGCAAAGACAAGAATTGGTTTCCGTTGTACTTTTAATTGTTGGAAATTGGTATGTAATGCTCCTGCAAAAAGCATAAAACTTAGCATAACGTCTAATAGAATAGTTTTAAAATCGATTTTACCAATAAAAGCACGTTGTTTTTCGTGTAATGTTGGGTCTATATAACTCAATGCAAAAATTAATAATGTAAAAACAATGGTTATTAACATCAATCCAATAGTATTAGGGAGCTCTAAAAACCGAATATTTATGTAACCAAAAAGAGCAGATAAAACGATTAGTATGGTTGCAATTACGTAAAAATCCATTGTTATAGTAGTTTTTTTATTGCTAGTATTATTCCTAAGTGAATACCTTCGTGAAGTACATTAAATTGAAGTGCATCGTCTATATTTTGTAAGGTAATTCCTGTACTTGTTGGATAGGTGGTAAAGGTTTTAAAAAGACCTTTTTCGTAATCTTTTTTTGTTTGTTTTATTGCTGGAATTAATTGTGTTTTTATAGCTTCAATTTCTTCTAATGTAACACTTTTTTTAGGTGTACTACCTTTTCCGTAACGTTTAATAAATTTTTTATCTACGGTTAAGTCCAATCCAGATAAACCATAACTTAACATTTGTTCGGTAATTAATACATGTGCTATATTCCAAAGTATGTGATTATTAAATCCTTTTGGAACAAAACATAATTGTTCTGGCGTTAATTTTTCTAATAATTTTAGAAAACTTGTTCGGTTAAAATCTGCGGTTTTAAAAAACATGGTTTTAATTTTTGATAAAAATAGTAATTATTTTTGTAGTGAGGACAAACAGATTAATTTTTGATTTGAGTATAGCATGGGAATTTATATTTTTGGAAAAATTTAAAACAAACAACAACTTAAACGATAATATAAAAACAACGGCTACAAAATATATATGGTATCAAATGCTCTTTTGGAGCTGCTAAAAATCGTTAATATTAGGTTTTAAAAATCGTTAGCATACGTGAGGTTTTTTAAAATGTTGGCTAACTTGACTTAATAAAATAATAAAACCTTTGAAAACCAAAAGATTAACAAAGGTTTAAGTACTCAAGGTGGGAATCGAACCCACACTCCCGAAAGAACTGGATTTTGAATCCAGCGCGTCTACCAATTCCGCCACTTGAGCTTTTTAAGAGTTCGCAAATTTAATAAATACTATTATAATTAACTAAATTTTTTTGCGTTTAAATTTTAACTATATTTGATATATGAATTTTTCAAAACACAGAAAATTAATTCGGTTTGTGCTTATTGGCGTTTCTTTTGTAATTGTTACGGCTATTTTATGGAATACCTATGATTTCTTTCAAAAATTTAAAGAAGAAGAAAGAACTAAAATGCAGATTATTGCAGAAGCTCAAGTTTCTTTGGTATCGTCAATTAATAATAAAGACGATTTTAATATTTTTAAAAAAGTGGTACAAGATATACC
>WFMU01000449.1 GCA_015488935.1 Flavobacteriaceae bacterium
ATATTTTGGTTAGCGATTTATCTGAATTTGATTACCTTTTTAAAGATAATGATGCAGAAAAAAAAGAACAACAAAAAGAAGAAGAGGAAAGAATGATTAATTTTGAAAATAAAATGCCATTAGAAAAAAGAAGAACAACATCCAAGGGAAAAAATGAGAAAAGAAAAGTTATTAACAAAAGAATTCAACCATTATCAATTAAAAAACGTCGTGAAACTAAAGGGAATTAGTATTTTTTTATTATTTGTTTCATTTTTGGGATGTTCTCAAAAAAGAAATGATAAAGATCAGCAAATGCCGCAAAAGCAGCAAATAAACCAAATTATGAATAAATGGCACAAGGATGCTAAGGAAGCAAATTACGATGCCTTTTTTAATCGTATGAGCGATTCGGCATCTTATGTAGGTACCGATGAAAAAGAAACATGGAATAAAAAAGAATTTCAAACTTTTGCAAAACCTTTTTTTGACAAAAAGCAAACTTGGAATTTTAAAACAATAAAGCGAAGTGTTTATTTCTCTAAAGATAAAAATATTGCTTGGTTCGATGAAGTTTTAGAAACTTGGATGGGTGTTTGTAGAGGCTCTGGAGTTTTAGAAAAAGAAAATGGAGATTGGTTAATTAAACATTACGTGCTTTCGGTAACTATACCTAATGACAAAATACAAAAAGTAGTGACCATTAAAAAAGATACTACTTCTACAAATAATACACCAAACTAAACCTGCTTATCTGTGATTTAGTTTTGCCCCGAAGCCTCGGGGTTGAGTTTTGAGTTTTTTTTAATTGAGAATGAAAAATTAAGAACTCCCAAAAGCTGTTAAAAGAAAAACAGTAATATTAAAAAATATTGCTAAAAATGCAACCAAAAATTATTTATATAATTGCACAATACCAAACATAATCTAGACTAACTGTACACAGTATAAACATTCGTTTGTTAAAAACTTAATTATTAATTAATTCTAGATATAATAATAAATAATTATTTTATCCTATTTTTGTTTCGTAACACTTAGTAATTTATTATATATGAAACAATTTTTCATAACTCTTTGGATAATAATGTCTGTAACTTTATCTTATGGACAGTGTATAAGTGAAGATTTTACATCCTTTCCAGATTGGACAAATAACGGAACAGCATCAGATAATACACATGCAGGTATAAGTGCTCCTTGTAGAGCTTTTGGTCCAGCAGATAGTATGATTTCTCCAGCAGTAAACAATCCAATGTTGTTAGAATTTTATCAAGATGCTAGTGGTGGTGGAAATGGAAAAAACGCAACCGTAGAATATAGAATTGGAGCAGGAGCATGGGTACTTTTTCACACATTTGCAGTAACTACAGCAGGAAACACAGAAAGTATTAATTTAACCAATTTAGGTGGTGTAGATTTATCCATTCAAAATAATGTATCGTTTAGATTTAATTCCACTTTTTTTACATGGTATTTAGATGATGTGGTAGTAACTTGTGTAAGCGCTCCTTGTGTAGAACCAACAGCACAAGCAAACTTTCATGCAAATTCACCAATAAATATAGCAACAACATCAGTAACGCTTAATTGGACCAATGGCGATGGTTTAAATAGAATTGTAGTTTTATCAGATACCAATGCAATAACATTTGCGCCAGTTGACAATACAACTTATACGGCAAACTCCGTTTACGGAACAGGTACAGCAGTAGCACCAAATGAATTTATTGTGTATAATGGAAATAGCAATACTGTAGATGTTACAGGATTAACACCAGGAACAACCTATTACGCAACCATATACGAATACAATTGTACCGTCGGAAATGAAGATTATTTAATAACAGGAACACCAACAACCGATATTTTTTTAACAGAACCAGAAAATCCAGCATCTTTTATAAAGCAATGTGTTAACGATACAAGTATCGATTTGTCTTGGACTGCACCAAGTACAGGAAATTTTGATGGATATCTTTTAGTGGTAAGAGAAAATGCTGCACCACATAGTGTAAATAGTATCGATCCATCTTCTATTGTAGGAAGTAATTTAGACTATACATTAGCATCTACTTATGGAGGTACATTAGCATATACTCGAAATTTATACTTAGGTACAAATACTTCTGCCACCGTTACAGGATTAACAGCAGGAAGTAACTATACATTTAAACTATTTACGTATGTAGATATTGGTGGTATTTTTGAATACTCAAACGGAACTACCACAAGCCAAATAATGGCATTAGAAAATGTAACCAATGCTTTAGCAGTTGGAGGAAACGGACAAGCAACAATAACATGGACAAATCCTAATAATAGTTGTTTTGATGAGATATTAATTGTAGTAAATGAAACGGCAGGAATAGGATTTACACCAAACGGAGACGGTACAGCATATACTGCAAATTCAAATTATACAGGAGTAAATCAAGTTGTATATCAAAATAATGGAACAAACATTACCGTTACAAATTTAACCAATGGCACAACCTATTATTTCGAAATATTTGTACGAAATGGCACAACTTGGTCATCTGGAATAGAAGTGTCGGCAATACCAAATGTACAAACAATTTTTAATCCAGGAGATTTAGTAATTGTAGCTTACGATAATAAAGTAGGTACCGTAAACGATGTAGTTACAATCTTAACAATGGTAGATATTAATCCAAATACAAGTTTTTGGTATGCTAATGCAACCTACGAAATTGGAGCACCAGCAAATGTGCGAACAGGCGAATGGCGATCCTGTAAAAATACATCAGACGCAGCAATTGGCGCACAGCGATTTACCTATACAGGTCCAGATATATTACCAGCAGGTTCTACATTTTGTATTACCATAGATAACAGTCAAATATTAACCTCAGATTTTAGCGTACACCAAGCATCAGGTTCTGGAACCTACAATTTTAGTGATGGATTTATTCCCGCAGGTTTTGTGCCAAGCGTAAATATTAGTACAT
The DNA here is from genome assembly GCA_015488935.1 of Flavobacteriaceae bacterium. GTDB lineage: Bacteria > Bacteroidota > Bacteroidia > Flavobacteriales > Flavobacteriaceae > S010-17. The sequence continues at coordinate 2,952 of WFMU01000449.1, forward strand.
CCAATCCAGATTCCATTTTTTTAATGCAAGGCTCGTGGTCGGCAGATTTAGGAGGATACCGTACCTTTAATGGTACCGTTTTAGGAGGAATTCAAGACGGTGCAAACTGGTACACTATTGCAGATGATTTGTCTGGCGCATTAACAGTACCACAACGTAGAACCTCTAGAATACCACCAGAAATACAATGCTTTGCAATTCAAGGAACAACTTCGCCAAGTAGTGGATTTGCATATTATAATGGTACAAAATCAGGAACACAAGTAGCCTTGTTAAGTAACATTGCAGATTTTACAACAAATTGGATACAAGGTGCAGGTACTTCTGCCGATGATGTTTCTGCCAATTCATGTGTTGCAAGTTATACCTTTACAATTACAGGAACCGCAACTCCTGGCGTTTGGACAAATGCAAAAAATGACAACAATTGGTTTAACTGTGGTAACTGGGAGAATTTAACCGTTCCGAACGAAACCGTAGATGTAACCATTAATGCTTTATCTGGAACAGACCAAGCAGTTATAGATAATAATGCAATAGATGCAGATGTTTACAATAAAATTGCAAAATGTAAAAATCTGACCATTGCTGGAGAAAAAGTAATTTTAGAAAGTGATATAAATAACGTTTTAGAAATTCATGGAAATTTAACCATTACAAATGGAAAATTAGATATGGATGATAATAATAACAGTACCGCTGATGGAAAAATATTTTTGTACGGGAATTGGAATAATAGTTTGGAAGCTAGATTTTTACAAGGAAATGGAACCGTAGATTTTGTAGGAACAAATCCACAAAATATAATCTGTAATGCAGCAGCCGAAACCGAAGTTTTTTATAATCTAATACTCGATAATAACTTTACAACAAATAATTTTAATTCGGATATCATAGCACAAGGACAACTAGAATTAACAACAGGAAAAACACTTTTAATAAAAGCAAATCACTATGCTAGTATTACAAAAAATATTATTAATAATGGACAAATTACAGTAGAACACAATGGCTCCTTAGCACAACTAGAAAATGTAAGTGCAGATAATAATTCTGGTGCAGGAACCTATATTGTACACAAAACTACAAAACCCTATGTAATGTACGATTATACCTATTGGTCATCACCAATAAAATCTGCAAATATAAATACCGTTTACAGTGCAAGTCCATTAAATTATATTTATCGATTTAACACCCAAAATTTTTCGGATGAACATAGCGGTAATGGATTTCCGCAAACTACAGGAACAGCAGATTCTTTTGATGATACAGATAACGATTGGGAACACGATAATGGTGTGATGACACGAGGAAAAGGATATATTGTAATGGGCGAAGGAGCAACATTCCCAGTACAACCACCATCGTTAGCAACAACAACACAAAGTGTAGTTTTTAACGGAAAAGTAAATAATGGTTTAGTAAATATGAATGTTTATTTAGATGAATTTAATACCACAAATGGTTCAGGAAATTCATTCAATAAAAATGATAACCTTATCGGAAATCCATATCCAAGTGCAATAGATGCAGCACAATTTTTAAGTACCAATACCAACCTTGGCGGAACCTTGTATTTTTGGACACACGATACTGCAATTAGTACAGGATTAACAGGACCAGATTTATACAATTTTACCAATGACGATTATGCTATTTGGAATACCTCAGGAGGTGTTGCGGCACACGTAGGAAGTCCTACACCAACTGGTTTTATAGCATCTGGACAAGGATTTTTTGTAACTGCAACACAAAACGAAGTAATTCATTTTAATAACGATATGCGTGTAGCAACTAATAATAATTTGTTTTTTAGACCAAAAAATAGAGTTTGGTTAAACCTTACAAATAGCCGTGGATTATTTAGACAAATATTAATTGGATTTTTTGAAAATGCTACCAATGGAGAAGATAGATTATACGATGGTCTAAGAATAGAAAATGGCAATAATTACGATTTCTATTCCTTATTGAATAATAAAAAAATGGCAATTCAAGGGTTGGCACCACTAACCGAAAACGAAATAATTCCTATTGGTGTAGAAATAATAGAAGCAGGAACATTTAAAATAACAATTGACCATATAGAAGGTGAATTAGAAGATGTAAATATCTATATAAAAGACAAATTATTACACAC
>WFMU01000450.1 GCA_015488935.1 Flavobacteriaceae bacterium
AAAATAGACAAGTAAAATGGAAAATATAGCATTAATTGATTCGTTTTCGGAATTTAAAGATGATAAAAGAATAGATAGAGCAACATTAATGTCTATCTTAGAAGAAGTATTTAGAGCGGCACTAAAAAGAAAATACGGATCAGATGGAAACTTTGACATTATTATAAATCCAGATAAAGGAGATTTAGAAATTTGGAGAAATAGAATCGTAGTAGAAAATGGCGAAGTAGAAGATCCAAATGAAGAAGTATCCTTAGCAGATGCACAAAAAATAGAGCCAGATTTTGAAGTAGGTGAAGATTTATCGGAAGAAGTAAAATTAGCAGATTTAGGAAGAAGAGCAATATTAGCATTACGCCAAAACCTAATATCTAAAATACATGAACACGACAATACAAACATCTTTAAACAATTTAAAGAATTAGAAGGAGAATTATATACTGCAGAAGTACATCATGTACGACATAATGCCGTAATATTACTAGATGATGAAGGAAACGAATTAGTACTTCCAAAAAGTGAACAAATACGTTCCGATTACTTCAGAAAAGGAGATAATGTAAAAGGAATTATTAAATTAGTAGAATTAAGAGGAAATAAACCAGCAATAATACTGTCAAGAACATCACCAGAATTCTTAACAAAATTATTTGAGCAAGAAATACCAGAAGTGTTCGACGGTTTAATAACCATAGAAAGAGTTGCAAGAATTCCTGGTGAAAAAGCAAAAATAGCAGTAGATTCGTACGATGATAGAATAGACCCTGTTGGTGCTTGTGTTGGAATGAAAGGATCACGTATTCACGGAATCGTAAGAGAACTAGGAAATGAAAATATAGATGTAATTAATTTTACAAAAAACGAAAAACTATTTGTAGCAAGAGCATTAAGTCCTGCTAAAGTAGTAACCGTAGAATTTAAAGAACTAGAAGAAGGAAAAAAACCAAGAGCAGATGTGTTCTTAAAACCAGAAGAAGTATCCAAAGCAATAGGTAGAGGAGGAGTAAATATTAGATTAGCAAGTATGCTAACAGGATACGAACTAGATGTGCAAAGAGAAGGAATAGATGACGAAGATGTAGAATTAACAGAATTCTCTGATGAAATAGAAGAGTGGGTAATTACAGAATTAAAAGGAGCAGGATTTGATACTGCCAAAAGTGTATTAGAACAAGATGTAGCTTTCTTAGTAAAACGTACCGATTTAGAAGAAGAAACTATTGTTGAATTACAAAGAATATTAAAAGAAGAATTTGAAAATTAAGATAAAACCAGTTAAAAAAGATTGGTTTTTAAACAAATAATTATATGGCTAAAGAACAAAGGCTAAATAAAGTTTTACGCGAATTTAATATATCATTAGATAGAGCTGTTGAGTTTCTTGCAAAAAGAAATATTAATATCGAAGCAAGACCAACAACAAAAATATCTGAAGAGATATATAGTATCCTTTCGGAAGAATTTGAATCTGATAAATCTAGAAAAGTAAATTCTAGAGAAATTGGAGAAGAAAAAAGAAAGGAAAAAGAAGCTATTCGCGAAGCTTTAGAGAAAGAACAAGAACAAAAAAGATTAGCAGAGGAAGCTAAGAAAAAAGAAATCTTTAAAACCGAATCTGAAAAAATATCTGGTTTAAAGCAAGTAGGTTCTATAGATCTTTCGCCTAAAAAGGAGGTCAAAGAAGAAATAAAAGAAACGCCAGAACCTAAAGAAATAAAAAAAGAAGTTGTAAAAGAAATTGAAACAATAAAAGCAACACCTAAAAAATTATCTGGTTTAAAACAAGTAGGATCTATAGATCTTTCGCCAAAAAAAGCTGCTAAACCAACGGTAAAAGCTGCAAAAAAGGAAGAAGATAAAAAAACTGTAGCCAAACCTGAAACACCTATAAAAGAAGAAAAAAAACCTGCTGCTCAAACCGAAAAAGCCGAAAATAAAATCGTTGAACCTGAAAAGATAAAAACCCAATATCAAAAATTAAAAGGATTTAAAACTGTTGGTGCTAAAATAGACTTATCGCAATTTAATAAACCAAAAAAGAAAACAACAGATAATAAATCCGATGCTAATAAAGATAGATCTGGTGCTAGACCAAAACGTAAACGTATAAATAAGGGCGGAACACCATTTCATAAATCAAATAACCAGCAAAGAGGTAAATTTAACAAAGGAAGAAAACCAATAGTAAAGGTAGAACCAACAGCAGAAGAAATAAAAAACCAAGTAAGAGAAACGTTAGAAAGATTACAAGGTAAATCTAAAAAAGGAAAAGGAGCCAAACACAGAAGAGATAAAAGAGATTTACATAGACAACAGACAGAAAAAGATTTAGCAAAACAAGCAACAGAAAGTAAAATATTAAAAGTAACAGAATTCGTTACCGTTAATGAAGTTGCAACCATGATGGATGTATCTGTCACACAAATCATATCTGCATGTATGTCACTTGGAATGATGGTAACAATGAATCAACGTTTAGATGCAGAAACACTTACTATTGTAGCAGATGAATTTGACTATAAAGTAGAATTTGTTAGTGCAGAAGTAGAAGAAGCTATCGAAGTAGCTGAAGATAAAGAAGAAGATTTAATCTCTAGAGCACCAATTGTTACTGTGATGGGACACGTAGATCACGGTAAAACATCACTATTAGATTATATACGTAAAGAAAACGTAATTGCTGGAGAATCTGGTGGAATAACACAACATATCGGAGCATACCAAGTAGAATTAGCAGATGGGCAAAAAATAGCATTTTTAGATACTCCAGGACACGAGGCTTTTACAGCAATGCGTGCACGTGGAGCACAAATAACAGATGTTGTTGTAATTGTAATTGCAGCAGATGATGCCATAATGCCGCAAACTAAAGAAGCAATAAGTCATGCCCAAGCCGCAGGAGTGCCAATAGTATTCGCAATAAATAAAATCGATAAACCAGGTGCAAATCCAGATAAAGTAAAAGAAGAATTATCTCAAATGAATCTTTTAGTAGAAGATTGGGGAGGGAAAATACAATCGCACGATATCTCTGCAAAACTAGGAACAGGAGTAGATGAATTACTAGAAAAAATATTACTGGAAACAGAAATGTTAGACCTAAAAGCAAATCCTAATAAAAATGCAGTAGGAACAGTTGTAGAAGCACAACTAGATAAAGGAAAAGGATATGTAACTACCATACTAGTACAAGCAGGAACCCTAAAAATAGGAGATTATCTACTAGCAGGAACCCATAGTGGTAAGGTTAAAGCAATGCATGATGAACGTGGAAATAGTGTTAAATCTGCAGGACCATCAACACCAGTATCTATACTTGGATTAGATGGAGCACCACAAGCAGGAGATAAATTTAATGTATTTGAAGATGAAAGAGAAGCAAAAAATATTGCAAATAAAAGAGGACAATTACAAAGAGAGCAAAGCGTAAGAACACAAAAACATCTTACATTAGATGAAATTGGACGTAGAATTGCACTAGGAGGATTTAAAGAATTAAATATTATCCTTAAAGGAGATGTAGATGGCTCTGTTGAAGCACTAACAGACTCCCTACAAAAATTATCTACAGAAGAAATTCAAGTAAAAATAATACACAAAGGTGTTGGTGCAATAACCGAATCTGACGTATTATTGGCATCTGCATCAGACGCAATTATTATTGGATTTAATGTAAGACCTCAAGGTAAAGCAAGTGCATTAGCTACAGCCGAAGAAATTGATATTAGAACGTATTCTATTATTTATAAAGTAATCGATGAAATAAAAGATGCAATGGAAGGTATGTTATCGCCAGATATTGTTGAAGAAATATCTGGAACTGCCGAAATTAGAATGACTTATAAAATATCTAAAGTAGGTACTATTGCAGGTTGTATGGTCTTAACAGGTAAAATATTTAGAAACTCTAAAATAAGACTAATTAGAGATAATATTGTAGTATATACTGGAGAATTAGCTTCATTAAAAAGAGTAAAAGACGATGTTAAAGAAGTAGCAAAAGGCTACGAATGTGGTATGCAAATTAAAAACTATAACGATATTAAAGAACTCGATATTATTGAAGCATTCCAAGAAGTTGAGGTAAAGAAAAAATTGAAATAGACGATATTCTAAAATAACCTAGATATGTATATATATAATGTAACCATTAATATAGAAGAAGATGTACACGATAAATGGTTAAATTGGATGCAAAAGAAACATATACCAGACATGTTAAAAACAGGTAAGTTCTCTAATGCAAAAATGAGTAGAGTAGTTATTGAAGAAGAAATGGGCGGTATTACATATTCTATACAATATACAACCGAAAATAAAGAAACTTTAGAAAAATATTACAAAGAAAATGCAGCACAGTTGCAAAGTGAAGGAATAGCTCTTTTTGGTGGTAAATTTGTAGCATTTAGAACAGAATTAGATGTTATATTTACCGAAACAACATTTACCAACTAATAATTATCTTATTAAATACAGTAAAAAATGTCTGTAAAAGCAAAAAAACATTTAGGACAGCATTTTTTAACAGACAAAAGTATTGCCAAAAAAATAGCAGAAACCTTACAATCTAAAACCTATTCCGAAGTATTAGAGATTGGTCCCGGAATGGGCATACTCACCAAATACTTACTAGATAATACCAATTATACCACATCAGTAATAGAAATTGATGGCGAATCGGTAACTTACTTAAAAGAACATTTTAAAGATTTGGCAACCAATGGTAAATGGCGAATTTTTCAACAAAATTTTTTAAAAGTAAATTTACAAGAATTATATCCTAACAAACAATTTGCAATTATTGGAAACTTCCCTTACAACATATCTACACAAATTGTATTTAAAACACTGGCAAATAAAGAATACATTCCAGAATTTTCAGGAATGTTTCAAAAAGAAGTAGCAGAACGTATTGCAGAAAAAGCAGGAAGTAAAAAATACGGTATTTTATCCGTTTTAACACAAGCCTTCTACAATGTAGAGTATTTGTTTACTGTACCACCAACCGTTTTTAATCCACCACCAAAAGTAGATTCTGGCGTGATTAGATTAATACGAAAAAAAGATTTTACCTTACCAGTCGATGAAAAATTATTTTTTCAAGTAGTGAAAACTGCATTTAACCAACGTAGAAAAATGCTACGAGGTAGCTTAAAATCATTTAATTTATCGGATAAATTAAAACAAAGTGAATTGTTTTCTAAAAGACCTGAGCAATTATCAGTTGCAGAGTTTTTTACTTTAACAAAGTTAATTGAAACTCTTTAGAATAATAATTCTATTTGTATATTAAAATTTTATTTGACTTTGCATTGTTAATTTTATAAAAATAAACTCCTTTCTGTAAGTTCAATGCCAACTTATTACCTTTTAGTACAGTTTTATATCTTA
>WFMU01000451.1 GCA_015488935.1 Flavobacteriaceae bacterium
ACAAAAAAGAATATATAATGACAAAAACAAAAGATACAATACACGAAGAGTTGGATAATGTTGTTATCCGTTTTGTTGGTGATTCTGGTGACGGAATGCAACTTACAGGAATGCAGTTTACTGATACTTCGGCAATGTTTGGAAATGACGTTGCAACGTTTCCTAATTATCCATCAGAAATTAGAGCTCCACAAGGAAGTCTCTATGGAGTTAGTGGATTTCAAGTACATATAGGTAGTGTTGAAATAAGCACTCCTGGTGAAGATTTAGACTTATTAGTATGTATGAATCCTGCAGCTTTAAAAACAAATATTGCTGCTTTAAAACCAGGACATACAGTAATAGTTGATACCGATTCATTTACAAAAAAGAATTTAGAAAAAGCGCTTTATGCAAGTAATCCATTAGAAGATGGAAGCTTAAATAATTATAGAGTGATTGAAGTTGCCATGACTTCATTAACTAGAGAAGCTTTGGCTGATATGGGATTAGATAATAAATCAATTACGCGAAGTAAAAATATGTTTGCTTTAGGGATGGTTTATTGGATGTATCATCGTGATATGGAACATACTTTAGATTTCTTTAAAAAGAAATTTGCTAAAAAACCAATTATTGCTGAGGCAAACTCCAAAGTATTAAAAACAGGTTTCTATTTTGCAGAAACATTAGAATTAATTCCAAATTCATATTCCATTGCACCTTCAAAAATGCCAAAAGGGCAATACCGTATTATTAATGGTAATACAGCAACGGCTTGGGGATTTTTAGCTGCAGCTGAAAAATCTGGATTGGAATTATTTTTAGGTTCTTATCCCATTACTCCTGCTTCTGATATTTTACACGAATTAGTAAAGCACAAACATTTTGGCGTAAAAGCTTTTCAAGCTGAAGATGAAATTGCAGGGATAACTTCATCAATTGGTGCTTCTTTTACTGGTGATTTAGCTATTACTACTACTTCTGGACCAGGATTAGCCTTAAAAGGAGAAGCTATTGGCTTAGCAATGATATTAGAATTGCCATTAGTAATTGTCAATGTGCAACGTGGTGGTCCTTCAACTGGTTTACCAACAAAAACAGAACAATCCGATTTATTACAAGCTATGTACGGTCGTAATGGTGAAAGTCCGTTAATTGTAATTGCTGCAAGTACGCCTGCTAATTGTTTTGATTGGGCTTATGAAGCTGCAAAATTGACCTTAGAACATATGACACCAGTTTTATTACTAACCGATGGATATATTGCCAATGGTTCGGAACCTTGGAAAATAAAATCGATTAAGGATATGCCAAGTATTTCTAACAAAAAAATTCCAGCAGGAAGAAACCCTGAAGGATGGCATGTGTATGATAGAGATGCAGAAACTTTAGCCAGAGAATGGGCAATTCCTGGCACAAAAGGATTTGAACACCGTGTTGGTGGATTGGAAAAAGATAAGACTACAGGAAATGTTTCTTATTTACCAAAAAACCATGAATATATGACTAAAATTAGAGCCGAAAAAGTACAACGCGTACAAAATAGTATTCCAGATTTAAAAGCAGAATTTAATGATGAAGGCGATTTACTTGTTGTTGGTTGGGGTGGAACATTTGGTTCGCTACATTCAGCTACTAAAAAATTAGCAGAAGACGAAGGACTTAAAGTTGGTCACGCACATTTTAATTATATTAATCCGATGCCTAAAAATACGGCAGCAGTATTCTCTAAATTTAAAAAAATTGTCGTTTGTGAATTGAATAACGGACAATTAGCAATGATGCTAAGAGGAAGATATCCTGAATTTACATTCTCACAATACAATAAAATTCAAGGTTTACCTTTCGGAGCAAATGAATTAACCCAAAAATTTAAAACACTACTATAATAATATGGATACAGCAGTAAAAAAATATACGTTTAAAGATTTTCAATCGGATCAAGAAGTAAGATGGTGTCCAGGATGTGATGACTATGTGATTTTGAGAGCAATGCAAAAAGCACTTCCCGAAATAGGTGTAAAAAAAGAAGATGTGGTATTTATATCTGGTATTGGATGTTCTTCTCGCTTTCCGTATTATATGGATACTTATGGCATGCATAGTATTCACGGTAGAGCTGCCGCAATTTCGACTGGTGTTAAATTAGCCAATCCAAAATTGAGTGTATGGACCATAACAGGTGATGGCGATTCATTAGCTATTGGAGGAAATCATTTTATACACGTATTAAGAAGAAATGTTAATATTAATATGATTCTTTTTAATAATGAAATTTATGGTTTAACTAAAGGACAGTTCTCTCCAACTTCATTAATCGGTCAAAAAACAAAAACATCGCCTTACGGAAATACACAACCACCGTTTTCTCCTGGTGTTTTAGCAATGGGTGCAAATGCTCGTTTCTTTGCTCGTTTAGCAGGAAATAATCCTAAGGAAATGACCAAAACTTTTATTGAAGCGGAGAAATTTCAAGGTACTTCATTGATCGAAGTAATGCAAAACTGTGTTATTTTTAACGATGGCTGTTTTACACAATATACCGATAAAACCGTTAGAGATGATAAACAGTTGCACGTTGTAGATGGAAAACCGATGATTTTTGGTAAAGAAAAAAACAAAGGTTTAGTACTTAACGGATTAAAATTAGAAGTTGTTACTATTGGTGAAAATGGTGTTAAAGAAGAAGATATTTTAATCCATAATGCTAAGGAACACGATAATACATTACATACGATGTTAGCAAAATTGGAATATCCGATGG
>WFMU01000452.1 GCA_015488935.1 Flavobacteriaceae bacterium
AAAATATTTCGTGATCTGAATATAAAAATCTTTTTATTAACGGGAATATATTATCTACCGCTACATTAATTTTTCCTTTTGACATGTTATTTTATATTTTATGGTTTATTTTTTGTTTCTATTTTTCGAGTTAATGGAATTACAAAAAAAATACCAACTTTACTTTTGTGACAAGATGTCATAAAAAAACCACTTATATAAATTTATATAAGCGGTTTCGCCATAACAATCCTTTTTTCAATTCAATTTATTGTCGGGTATAGACTGCATCTACAACATCTCCAAAGCAATTTTCCCAATGAATTGATAATGTTGAGTCTGAATTTACAGTTCCTGTAAGATTTATTGTACACGTAAATAAATCTTTCCATTCTCCAGATAAAGAATTACATACATCTGTAAAATTGCCTTCCGTTTCAAATGTATATCCATAAACGGAATACCAATCTATATATACTCCTGCCACACCATCTGAAATAGTATAACTTCCTCCTCCATTATCTGTAACAACAACTGTATAATGAAAATTAACTAATGGATTATTTACTGGCGCTCCATCTGTTGATGTTCCATTACTAACTACGGAATAGGTTCCTGCTAAATTTGAAGGGCATGATACTGGAAAAGTAATATTTGTTGTGTATTGTACTGAAGAATTTACATCACCTCCATAATTCCGAGTGCCATTGTCATTAAAAAGATTAATAAACGTACCATCATTTAGATATAATTTAGAGGTTACTAAAAGTTTATCGCTAACTACCATATCATTAATGGTATTTAACTCATCAAAAAGGGCTACTAATTCATTTTGATTTAATGTTTGTGTGTATGGAAACGATGTTACTCCACTTTTAATTGTTACAGGTCCATAAACATTGTTTCCCGAAAAATAAAACCCAACAACATCTAATGATCTTACATCTCCTTGTGCAACATTAATTGTAAATCCTATTTGCACATCGTTTCCAGCTTCTAATGCTAGTAAATTAATAAAACCATCTAAGTTTGTATCTTTTTCGATATTAGAAACTGCTCCTACTCTTAGGTCAATAACCGAAGTTCCTCCATCACTAGTACATGAAAACATGGAGAAAGCGATGAGTATTATTATAAAATATTTAATTTTTTTCATTGTTTTTATATTTAATTGTTAATTAATTATCCCAGAAAATATGATATGTGCTAGGATTCTTTTGACTAGGTGCATTCTGATTTAAATTTATTGCTTTTTGAGGCCAGAAAAACGAATTTTGATACGGATTATTTAATACCGTTACATCATCATCTAATGGAAATCCATCGCCATTATCTAATTGGTATTCTGGCGAACTCGAATTTGGGTCTGCTAATATTGGATAACCTGTTCTACGGTAATCTGAATATTGATCCATTGAATCTCCATAAGTAGCTATCCATTTTTGTGTTATAATAATTTCTAACTTTTTAGATGCATCTGCGGCATTATATTCTGTAATTACATTTGCAATAAATGTAGTTACCTCTGTACTTCCACTTAATAATGGTACTACTTGTGATGTACCACTTTCTAATACCACTTCATCAACTTTGGCAAAACTGGCAATCATTGCTTCTTCTAATTTATCTACGTCCGAACCTAGACTAGTTAATACACCATCATGAATTAGTTCTGCTTGAATATATAAAAACTCATCGTAGGTTAAAATTCTATGTGGTGCAACTCCTGTAGCGCTATTAATATTTATGTTAGGTCCCGAATTATCATCATACAAACCACCACATATAAATATGCCAGGAAATGATGCTGAATTTTCTACGGCATGATCTTTATTTGGTCCAATACTTCCAAAACGAATACTAAAAAAACCTGTAGAAGCATCCCAATAATCGGCATTAGGGTTTCCAGTTGCTGGGTCTCCTTGATCTGGAGGTAGTTCTCCATCTTGCAATTGATTTACAATATAGTAAGGTAATCTTGGATCTTCATTTGAGGTATGAATATTTGGATTCATACCCTTTAATATTTCGTAAAACCACGGACTTAAGTAATAACTTATTTGTGTTCCTCCATAAGAAGCCAAGTACAATTGGTTACGTTCATCACTTGGCGATTGTGCTTCGGTATATTTAAATTGAAAATCGTCTGCGCTAGATGTAAAAAAATTATTTTCGGCTACTAGAGCATTAAAATCTGTTGTATTAAATAATGTTGTTCCTCGTAATTGATTATAAAGTTTAAACTTATATGTATTTGCAAATCGCACCCATTTATCCAAATCTCCTTTATAAAACAAATCGTCTTCTGCTGGTTTTATTAATCCTATATCTGAATTAATATTTGCTTTTCCTAAATCTATTAGGTCTAAAATATTTTGATAGATTACTTGTTGGTTATCAAAAACTGGACTAAGGATTCCATTTTCTAGCTGGGTTGCTTCTGAGTAAGGTATGTCTCCCCACAAATCTACCATAACCGATATCATATATGCTTTTAAAATTTGTGCAATACCTTCATAAACTTTATTATTTTCTTTTTGCGATAAATTAATTAAGGTTTCAATATCTGTTAGGGTTAAATAGTCATTATCCCATTCATTTCCCATAAGTGCGCTAGAAGATTTTTCTCCATATTGATCTGCATCTGCTCTAGCACAAAATTGATGTGTATAAACAGATAATACATCTCCAGAATAATTATTAAATTCATTTATATTATTTATACCAAGCATTATTCCTGGTAATAATTGGTCTATTGGAGCCTCTACAGGATTATCTGTATCTGTATCTACATCTAAAAAATCACTACAACTCATTATTGTAAATAATGCAATAAGGGTTGCTATTAATTTTAGATGTAACGATAGATATTTTATTATATTTCTCATTGTATTTCGTTTTAAAATGTTAAATTTAGTTTTATACCATACCTCTTTGATGTTGGTGCTGCTGCAATCTCTACTCCTTGAACATTTGAAGATCCTAAACTTGTTACCTCTGGGTCAAAATTTGTATATTTTGGTACATTTGGTGCAAAATACCAAAGGTTATTAGCCGTTGCTACTAAGCTAATTCTAGTAAATGGCATTTTTTTAAGATATTTCGATGGAAAATTATACTCTAAACTTAGCTCTCTCAATCTATATACTGTTCCATCGTATATAGATGCTTCATCAACGGTATTAATTCCAAAAGTATTACTTCCTGGTGATGAGAAATACAATTCATTCATACTAAGTTGTACCGTATTTGGTATTTGATTTCCATTTCCATCTAAGATTGGGTTTCCATTTCCATCTCCATAAAACCCTGGTATAATATAGGTATGTTCTCTATCTTCAGTATCTCTGGTTACACCTCTACCTAATAGCGAGTTTATTGTTAAACTTTTTATATCTCCTCCTTTTTTCCAATCAAATTGTGTTTTTAAACTCCACGCTTTATATCTTAGGGTATTTGTAAATCCTAATTTAAAATCTGGGTTAGGATCTCCAATAATACCATTTTCTGAATTTTTGATAATACCTCCATTTGATTGATTAATTAAAAAATTTCCATTTGCATCACGTGCAAAACGAGAACCATAAAAAATACCATAAGGTTGCCCTTCTATTGCATAAGCAACTTGATTCGTTGCTATTTGAATTTTATCTAAGCCTTCTTTTAGTCGCAATACTTCATTTTTATTTTGTGTAAATGTTGTAAAAGTTGACCATGTAAAATCATTTCTTCGTATTGGAGTAATAGTTAATCCTATCTCAACTCCTTTATTTTGCATTTCTCCAATATTGGTGTTAAACCTTGTATAACCAGTTGAAGAATCCGTTGATATTCTTGAGATTAAATTTGTTGTGTTTTTTTTATACCAACTAAAATCAACTATTATTCTTCTTTCTAAAAATTCTAAATCAGTTCCTAACTCAATTTCTTTTGTAAACTCTGGTGTTAATTCTGGATCTACTAAATATGTGTTATTTCCTATAACAGGAACACCACTATAGGCAGCACCTACTGCAAATGTTCTACTCAAAAATTCTGCATCGGCATCTTTACCTACTAATGCATATCCTAATCTAATTTTACCAAAATTTAAAATATCTCCTTTTATATTTAATGCATCTGTAAAAACTAATGATGTAGAAATGGATGGATAAAAATAGGAATTGTTCTTTTTTGGCAATGTTGAGCTCCAATCATTTCGTCCTGTTAAGTTTAAGAATAAATAATCATTATACGAAAGATTTAAATCTGCAAAAACACCTATATTTCTTTTTCTTGTTGTTCCATTAATTGTAGAAAATCTCTTATTTAGATTATTTTCAATAGTAAAAATATTTGGTGATATTAATGTATTTCCAAT
>WFMU01000453.1 GCA_015488935.1 Flavobacteriaceae bacterium
GATATAAATGGTACTTGTACCCATTGTTTCATTGGTCTCTTTTTACCTGAAGGATCAAATAATTGTGCGCCTTTTAAATTTAGTGCTTTACTATGAATTTTATCTGTTAATTTAAAAACCATTTCATTTTTATAAAAACAAACAAATGCTTTTTTACCTATTTTAAAACAGGGTTTCCCAAATAATTGTCCTTTAACAGCATCTTTAATTGCTGCTCCTATTTTTATAAATAATTGTTCCTCAACAGTCATAAAATCTATTATTTTGGTACATGATATAAAAATACCAATGTTAATTATCAAAAATAATGAATTAATTTTAATTTTAGCAATTTATTGTTTTTGATACCGTTTAATGATTGATGGGTTTTGGATGTTGAATGTTGAATGTTGAATGTTGGATTTTGGGTTTTGGGTTTTGGATGTTGGGTTTTGGATGTTGAGTTTTGCCCCGAAGTCTCGGGATTTGGATGTTGGGTTTTGGATTAATAAAAAATTAAAAATTACTTCTTGGAGTTTGGTGTAATTATTGCTGTTAAAAGGATAATTATTGTATTTTTCTTAAAGCTTTGGAAAAGTATTTTTCCGACTTCGAGATAAAAATCAGTATATTTGTCTATCAATTTAGTATATGAAATTTAGCAATTTATCTTTACGTATTCGTATTTTTTTATCCATGCTTCTATTAGTTATTGTTGCGTTAATTGTAACTATTTTGGTAACCATTTATCAATATAAAGAACAAAGTAATGATTACCATAACAGGCGATTAATTCGTAAAGAAAATAACATTAGAGCTACTATAGAAAATGAACTAGAAAGAACAACTTATGTTGTTGAAACTGCCGAAATTCCACGTATTTTTAGAAATCAAATTCACAATATATCTAATAACAATCGTTTAGACGTTTACATTTACGATTTGAATGGAAAATTACTAATTAGTTCTTTTACAACGTTTCCAAACGATACTACCAACTACGATTTACCAAAAGAGATTGTTGCCAACATCGAAAAGAGTGAAAATAAACGATATATAAGAAATAAAATAGTAGATGGTAAAGAGGTACAAGATTCTTATACCTACATAGAAGATTCTAAATTTAAACCTATTGGTATTTTAGGATTACCGTATTTACAAGATAATTCTGAACAAAATAAAGAATTAAACGAGTTACTTGAACGTTTGGCTATTGCCTATTTTTTATTATTATTAATTGGTATTACAATTGCCTATTGGTTGTCTAGTTATATTACTAAATCTATTAAGGAAGTAAGTGATAAAATTAGTAAAATGCATATAGGTCGTCGTAACGAAAAAGTAACCGTTGTTAATGCAAGTAAAGAGATTACTACCTTGTTAAATGCTTATAATCAGAAGGTAGATGAACTCGAAGAGAGTGCTATAAAATTAGCCAAAAGTGAGCGAGAAGAAGCTTGGCGCGAAATGGCAAAACAGGTGGCACATGAGATTAAAAATCCATTAACACCAATGCGATTAACGGTACAGAATTTTGAACGAAGATTTACTCCAAACGACCCAAATAATAAGGAAAAATTAAGAGAATTTAGTCAATCGTTACTCTTACAAATTGATACTTTAACCTCAATTGCATCGGCATTTTCGAATTTTGCAAAAATGCCAACACAAAACAAAGAACGCTTAAATGTGGTAGAAGTTGTAAAACATGCTTTAGAAATTTTTAACGAATCTTATATTAGTTATCATCCTGAAAAGGAAAATATTGTGGCGCAATTAGATAAAATTCAACTGACAAGAGTAGTAACTAATTTAGTAAAAAATGCAATACAAGCTTTAGCTGAAATAAAAAATCCACAGATAAAAGTACGTGTTTTTGAAAAAGAAGATAAGGTAATTATTACCGTTTCTGATAATGGAAAAGGAATAGAAGAAGCACATAAAAATCAGATTTTTGAGCCAAAATTTACTACAAAATCAAGTGGAATGGGTCTTGGTTTAGCCATGGTAAAAAATATAATAGAAGCCTATAGAGGTACTATAACTTTTACATCTAAGTTAGGTGTGGGAACTGAGTTTATAATAACATTACCTGTTTCTTAAACTGTTTTTTGCACTACTTCAAAAACCTGACTACCTTCGCACTTTAGTGTTTTGTGTGGATATTTTAAAATTAAGGCATAATCATGTGTAGCCATAACAATACTTTTACCACTTTTGTGAATTTGATGCAGTACATCCATAATCTCCATGGAAGTTTTTGGGTCTAAGTTTCCTGTTGGTTCATCTGCTAAAATTAAATGTGGGTCGTTTAACAGCGCTCTTGCAATAGCAACACGTTGCTGCTCTCCACCAGAAATCTGAAAAGGCATTTTATTTATACTATCAAGCATCCCTACTCTATCTAATACTTCGGTAATTTTTGCTTTTATTTTATCTTTGTCCATCCATCCTGTAGCACGTAAAACAAAACGTAAATTCTCAAAAATATTACGGTCGTATAACAATTTAAAATCCTGAAAAACAATACCAATTTTTCTTCGTAAAAACGGAATATCTTTTTCTTTGAGTGTTTTTAAATTATAATCTACTATTGTACCTTCTCCAATCTGTAAAGGTAAATCTGCATAAAGTGTTTTCATTAAACTACTTTTACCACTACCAGTTTTACCGATGAGATATACAAATTCTCCTTTAGCAATATGTAAATTAACATCTTTTAATATTAGACGTTCTCGTTGAAAAATATCGGCTTTTGTTAAATTTAAAATGGATTCTTGCATAGTTTACACGGAATTTTTAAAAATGATGTGACAAAGATACACAAAAGACACAAAGTGAGAGTGCTTTTTTTATCATTGAATACTCACGTTTGTATATGAATATGGTCATCATGTCGCACAGCGCTACAACCGTGATAACGAATTTTAGGATTGCTTACCTTTAAGCGATGTTTTAAATGTGGCTCTATAAATAATTTGCCTAAAGCTTTATTTTTTAAAAGACTTTTTATCAATTTTTTGGTTCCTTTTTCCGAAAAGATTAAGTCTTTATTAATTTTTCCGAAAGTCATGTATTTTGAATAATCGTATTGAAAAAAACCTTTTTTAAAACAAGCATTTATCTGATTGTATTCGTTTGCTTTTGGCACTTCAAATACACCGTAACCACTAACCGATTTTTGCTTTGTAGAGATACGACCATCTTTGGTCTGATACACTAAACTCAAATCGAGTTTTTTACCATCATTATGACTCAAATGTGGTAAAAGTGGAAATTTATTTAGAAACGGAAAATTAGCATCCAAATAACGAATTTCAATAGCAGTTCCATCTAAATCTTGTTGTGTTTTTGCTAGTAATTGGTTTAATTCGGCGCAGACATAATTCCTGTTTAACAAGATAGTCATGTAATTTGTTGGTTTAATTTTAGTGGTATTTTGTATTTTTTCTCTTCCAAAAAAAGGAGCAATAATTGGTACTACAAATAATGTAGTGAGCAAATAGAAAAAGATAAAAAGCACACTTTTTTTAAATTTGAACTCCGTTTTCCAAAATTTTGAGATAAAAATACCAAGCAATAAAACAAGACCGCCAATTTGTGTAATTGCAGTAAGTACTACAAAGAGAAAGAGAAATATAATGAATTTTAAAAAGGATTTCAAGTGATTTTTTTTTAATATACATGCAAAACGCAAAAAAGTTTAAAATATTTTAAAACCATGTTGACATACTGTTGTCACTCCTTCCAAATATCTTTGCCTTAAAAATAATTATTAACGCATAAAACCAATACAATGGCAGTTTACTATGGAAGAACTATTAGAGGTATGACGTATGTGCATCCACTAACAAAAATGAAATTTTATGACCGAACATCTAGAGAAATAGAAGCACTTTATTTTCCTGATGCAAAAAAGAAAAAATCACGGCAAATAGAAATTATTACGGATGTAGATTCAAATCCCAATCCAACCATCTACAGTACAAATTTTTTCTATGATACCAATAAAAATGGACGGATTGGCGACGAAGGAGACACCTTTGCTTTTAAAATTATTTTACATGTTTCTAAAAATGGAAATAAAATTAAAGAAGCCTATGAGGTTTGTACGCCAAAAGAAGGAGAAATCCTACTCTTTTTAGAAGATAATAGTGGCGATTTTAGCAAGCAAATACTAAGAGGAAAAGTAGCGCCAGATGTAAAAGAACGCGTAAAAGAAAATCAACTATATAATAAAAATGTAGTGAACTATGTAAATAAAAAATTTCCAATAAGTCAAGAAATTTTAAAGCAACTCGTAGAAAAAGGATATATAGAGGAAGAAATTACATTTACAGGCACCATTTTAGATGGAATACAATATATAATGACAGCCTTTTTTGCACCATTAAAAGCAGTTGGCTGGATTGTAAAAAAAATAGGAGATGGTATCGATTTTTTAAAAATTGCAGATAAATTTTGGGATACAGAAACAGAAGATTATTTCTTAAAAAAAGAAAATGTTATTGATGCATTTACCATGAGTGTATCGCCATTAGACACCTTATTGGGACAATTAGAAAATGATAAAACAAAATTTGAGTTTAATGATTTGATACCAAATTTTGTTTCAGAAAAAATTCGAATAATAATTGCACAACTCAAGCAATTTATTAAGAATTACAATGCATTTATTACAGAAAAAATTAATGCAATTTATGTAAGCGTAGCAGATAAAGCCAATGCCTTTCTAAACATAACCAAACTACCAGAGATTGTAGCGTTTTATAGTGGTATTTGGAATGGTTTGGTAGATTTTATTTCCTCTACATTTAAATTTTTTGGTGGTATTTTAGAAGCACCATTTAACAACACAAAGAACTTTCAAGAAACCTTAGAAAATTTTGATTCTTTTATAGATACTTTAGTAACTATTAATTTAGAAAAAGTATATAAAGCATTTTCGGAAACCTACACTAAAATAAAAACGTATTTTAAAAAAGCAAATAGCGAAGATTTTAATTTTGTGCGAATGGCTTATGTTGTAGGATTTGGGATTGCATTTATAGCTACATTTTTTATACCATATACGCAATTGGTAAAAATTGGCGCATTACAAAAAATAAGCAAAATACAACAAGAGTTTTTTGCAGCGATGAAAACCGTAGTAGCAGCCACAAAAACACATATTGTTGCTAAAAGCAAGCAAGCGTACAACAATTCGGTAAAACTATTTGAAAATATGTTGCGTATATTTGCAAAAGGGAAAGAATCGATAACGGCTTTTTTAGAAAAAATCTGGGAACAAATTCTGGAATGGTTGTTGAAGAAGAAAGAGTTGTTTTTGTATGTGAATAAGATTGATGTCGCTTTACTTCCATACGTTAGAATTTTAAAGGGTAACCGCCTTTATTTAAAAGCGTTAACTAGAGTAAATAAAAAACGAAATTTAGGCAGATGGATTGTAGTTGAATCAGAAGCAATGATCAAAGTATATACAACGTTTATTTATTCAAATTTAAATAATGCGTTGCGAGGTTTAAAAGGAGTGAAATTGACGAGAGAATTAAAAGCCATGCAAAAAATACTAGATAATGCTTTAGAAAAGTTACCAATCTCTAAGTACAATAAAAAAGTATTACAGCGTTCAGCTTACTTTACTGAAAAACAGATTAAAAAACAATTTAAAGTAGGTAAAGAATGGATAGACAAAGGATTTATGTCCACCACACATTCAGAAAAAGCACTATATAGATGGTTAAAAAAGAAACCAGAACATAATGTAATTTTTAAAGTATTTGGAAAAAATGGGAAACTAATAGAAAATGCAGCGTATGATATTACAGAGCATGAAGTACTTTTTAAATCAGGAACTAAGTTTGTGGTGGAGAAAATTAGCAAAATGAGGCATCCTTTACCTCAAAAAAACGGGGAAAAAATTATAGAAATTATCTTAAAAGAAAAATAAAATGGATAAAAAAGAAATATTACAACAGAAAAAAAATAGAATAGAAGAAATTAAACCTATTATATGTAAAAGTTTTCCTTCCGATAAAGAATTGGATAAGTATATTAAGAAAAACCAACTAGTTTTTGATGAATATGATGAATTATTTATAGAAATCGAACAATTAGAATGGGAATTAATGTCTCCAGAAGAACAAAAGAAGGCAGAGAAAAGAGACCGTTTTTTAACTTTAAAAGCAAAAGGAGAACCATTTGATTTAGATGAATTTGATGATTTGAATGTTTAGTTATTTAAAAGTAAAATATTCAAAAAAAAGTAAAAATGAAAAACACAAAACAAGAAATAGATACCTTACAGCACAAA
>WFMU01000454.1 GCA_015488935.1 Flavobacteriaceae bacterium
GCGTAGCTTCCATACAAAGCGTACTTTTTTGTTTTTATAAAAATTGTAACATTATTAATTTTTGTGCGTCTTATAGTAAAACGCCATTATAACAATGTAATTTTACAAAAAACACAAAACTATGACAACACAAAAAAGTTTCATAAAACACGGTTGGCTAAGAGCCCTTTCTATAATCATTCCTTGGTTTTTAGTTTATGCTATTTTTAGCTTAATTGGTATATTTGCTTTAGGAGGAAATCCTTTTGCTGGTAAAAACGTTGCTGATAATGAAACAACAATGCTTGTTACGCAATTATTTGGGATTTTTGGAACATTTTTTATTATTTGGTTATTTACCAAATATATCGATAAAAAAGCGTTTTATACCGTTGGCTTTGTCAAAAAAAACTTATTGAAAGATGTTATTTTAGGTATTCTTGCAGGTTTTATAATGATTGGTGTTGGTTTCTATGCTTTACAAGATTTAGGGCAAATTAAATACACAATAAACACAATTAATTACACTAAAATTGGTTTTGGTGTCTTATTGTTTATAATTGTTGCCATTAATGAAGAATTACTTTTTAGAGGATACCTGTTGAACAATTTTTTACAGAGTGTTCCTCGATATTGGGCTTTGCTTATATCATCATTATTATTTGCAGCTTTACATCTTGGCAATGCTCATATTGATGCTATAGGTTTTGGTAATATTATTTTAGCAGGTTTTCTCTTAGGTATTTCATATACGTATACCAAAAGTTTATGGTTTCCTATTGCCTTGCATTTTTCGTGGAATTTTTTTCAAGGTACTGTTTTTGGTTATGCTGTTAGTGGTAATGACACGTACAGTATTATCAAACAAATGCGTGATGCAGATACTGTTTGGAATGGAGGTGCGTTTGGTTTTGAAGCCTCGCTAACTGCTATATTCCTATTGCTTATTTTTACGGTTTTAATTGGTAAATATTATGCCAATAAAAACAATAAATTAGAAGCTACTCTTTAATGTAAAAAACGATCTGAATTGTTTAAATAATATGGTAAACGTTCGCTAAAAAGATTTTCAAATGCTGTAATGATTTTACCAGCTGGTGTTGTGACAATCACATGAGAGAGCGAAGTCATTGAGAGCTGTTTGGTCAGATCTGCTGTGTTTTCTAATTGATATAAATGTGTAGTGCTCAATCCTTTTTCTTTGGCTATAGTTAGCCAATTAGTATCTGGTTTATCAATATTAATAGCAATAAAATTAACTTTTGGAAATGCTTTTTTCAAGGCATTTATTCTTGCATTCATTTTTGTAATATATTGTGTGGCTTCTACTGTCCAAAGGTAAAAAACTGTTGTCTTCTTCTCATTAGCAAGTTTTGCAATACTAGTTATATTATCTTGTGAGTCGTGAAGATAGATTTTAGGTGCAGGTTTTCCTTGGGCTAATCGTGCAAAATTGGAAATAATACGATTGAGTTCATTTTTAAAATCTACATCTGTTAAATCTTTGAAATAATCTTTAAATGCGTCCAAAACATTTATATCCATAGGGTTTTCATATGCATATTGTATAATATTGTATTGCAGTAAATTATCACGTACTTTGGCATTTTTTATCGTATTTTTTATGTGATCTAATTTATGCAGTATAAAATCTTTCTTTTTGGAGTTTGGTATGTTTTTACCTCTTTTTTCAAAATATTCTAAAAATGTTTTTCGAACAAAATAACTATCTAAAAACAAATAATAATTGCGGTTTCCTATTAACTTTTCATTATTAAAATCTAATTTTTTTTCAAACGCATAAAAATCAGGAGATAATTTTGGAAAAGAATCTAATTGTTTTTGTTTGAGATAATTAACAGGGTATAATTCTTTTGCTATATATGTTGGGTAATTTATTTCAACATCCAAAATAGTTTCAAATGCTTTTGAAAACGTTATCGCATTGGTTTGTTTTATTTTTTGTGCTAAGTCCTTTTTCTTTTGTAGTATTTCTTGTTGTTTTTTTAGAAATTCTTCAGGTGATAGATTTAGAGACTTGCTGCTTGTTTCCTTGTTTTTTTCATTAATAAGAAATAGTTTAAGCAGTAAATTATTCTTTACAGCACCTGCGCCGCAAAAAGCTAGTGATTCATCAAAATCTAAAGTGTTCAAACGTATCATTAAGGAATCATTGGGTTCTAAATAAAAATATTGATATTCTCTACCGTGCGAAAAATAATATAAACCGCTAGTTGTTTTTGGAAAATTAAAATAAAATCGATTGTTTTTATCTAATTTTGTAGAATCTAATATTTTACCATTTTTAAAAATTTTGACATAATCATCTTTTGGATTTATAATCTCTCCTCCTATTAAAGCATGAGCACTTTCTTTTTTATCTACTGTACAAGATAATGTAAAGAAAAGTAAGATAATGTAAAACCGCTGTGTCATAAACCTATTTAAAACACAAAGCTAAGCTAATTCTAGTTTTATAGCTGTTAATTGGATGTTAAAAAAATGCTTTACTTAAAGTGTTTTGACCTTAAACTGTTGTAAATAGTATTTATTTTTTTA
>WFMU01000455.1 GCA_015488935.1 Flavobacteriaceae bacterium
AAAAGTCGAAAAAGATATAAAAAAGAAAGAAGATGCACCTAAAAAAAGCTTATTTCAAAAACTTTTTGGTAAAACAGACGAAGAAATTGAAGAAGAAAGAAGAAGACGAGAAAAAGAAAAAAGATAATTCTTATTTTTCACCTTGCCACTCTGCATAAAATTGCTCTAAATACAATTGCATAAATTCGTGCCTCTGATTGGCTATTTTTTTACCTGTATTTGTATTCATTTTATCTTTTAGCAATAGTAATTTTTCATAAAAATGATTAATAGTAGGTGCTTGTGATTTTTTATACTCCTCTTTTGTAAAATTTAAATTTGGCTTAATATCTGGATTGTAAATTGCTCTATTTTTAAAACCTCCATAATTAAAAGCTCTTGCTATTCCAATGGCTCCAATTGCATCTAATCGGTCTGCATCTTGAACAACTTGTAGTTCTAACGAATTAAATTTTTCAGATTTATCTAAACTTTTACTAAAAGACATATTTGCAATAATACTTATAATATGTTCTATGATATCTACATCCACTTGCTGTGCTAATAAAAATGCTTTTGCTTTTTTAGGTCCAATAGTTTCATCGCCATTATGGAATTTAGAATCGGCAATATCATGTAATAAAGCAGCAAGAGCGACAATTAAAGTATTTACTTTTTCTTCTTTTGCAATAAGGTTTGCATTTTTATATACACGTTCTATATGAAACCAATCGTGTCCACCTTCGGCATCTTGTAATTCTTTTTTTACAAAATTAATGGTGTTTTGTATGAGGTTACTATCATTCATAAAGTTATAATTTTGAAATAAACTTAAATAAAAAATCCCGAAAAACGGGATTTAATTTACTTTTTTAAAAACTATTTTTTAACAGAACTCCTCATAAGCTCCAACCAAATTTGCAGCAATCATTTCTGCACTTCTTCCTTCGATATGATGTCTTTCTAACATGTGTACTAATGCGCCATCTTTAAATAAAGCAATACTTGGTGATGATGGAGGAAAAGGAATCATAAATTCTCTTGCTTTTTCTGTTGCTTCTTTATCTACACCTGCAAAAACGGTAGTTAAATTCGTTGGAATTTTATCAAACTTTAAAGAAGCAATTGCTCCTGGTCTTGCAGTTCCTGCTGCACAACCACAAACAGAATTTACCATTACTAAAGTTGTTCCTTCTTTTTTTATTGCATTTTCTACTTCTTTTGCGGTAGTTAATGATGTAAAACCAGCATTTTCTAACTGGGCTTTCATTGGTAATATTAATTCTTCTGGATACATATTTCTTAATTTTAAAATTCCAAATTATAATTCGAAATTAATTAGAGTGCAAATATACACAGAAAATGTATCTTTGTAAAAGAATTTTAAATACCAAAATAAAATATGGCAATCGCAAAATGGTTAGGAACAAGTTTAGGTTGGGCTTTTGGTGGTCCAATTGGAGCTTTTATAGGTTATGTACTAGGAAGTGCTGTAGATTCAGCAATAGACCCTGAGCAAAAAAAAATACCTTATAACAAAAAAAGAACACAACAACAGAGAAAAACAAGAGTAAAAAAACAAAATACTACGCAACCTGGCGATTTTGAATTGAGCTTTTTAATTTTAGCTGCAGTTGTTATTAAAGCAGATAATAAAGTTGACCAAAGAGAATTAGACTATGTTCGTCGGCATTTTATAAAAATATATGGTAGTAAACGTGCAGAAAAAGCTTTTAAACTTTTTAATGGTATTATGAAGAAAAAAGTTGCCACCACAACCGTATGCGCACAAATTAGAGAGCACATGGATCATGCTTCTCGTTTACAATTAATCCATTTTTTATTCGGAATATCTAAATCCGATGGTCATGTACATGATAAGGAAGTCGAAGAAATTAGAAAAATTGCTGGTTATTTATATGTTAGCGAACGTGATTTTAAATCTATAAAAGCCATGTTCTATGATGCTACAAAAAGTGCATACGAAATATTGGAAATTAGTGCAAATGCAACAGACGATGAAGTTAAAAAAGCCTATCGTAAAATGGTTAAAAAACACCATCCAGACAAATTACAACATTTGGGTGTGGAACATGTAAAAATTGCACAAGAAAAGTTTCAAAAAATTCAAAAAGCATACGAAATTATTCAGAAAAAAAGAGGTTTGTAACATTAGTATCTATCTAGT
>WFMU01000456.1 GCA_015488935.1 Flavobacteriaceae bacterium
AGACAAAACCTTTTCAAACGGAGCGGTATATGCAGATTTTGATAATGATGGCGATTTAGATTTAGTAGTAAACAATATCGATTCAAAAGCTGGTTTTTATGAAAATAAATCAAATACCAAAAAAAATGCAAACTATTTAAAAGTAAACTTTAAAGGAGAAAAACAAAACAAATTGGGAATCGGAAATACCGTAACCATTTATAACAACGGCAAATTGCAATTGTCTGAATTAATATTAACACGAGGTTACCAATCTTCTATGGAACCAACACTTTATTTTGGTGTTGGTAAACAAACAACAATCGATTCGTTAATTGTGCAATGGACAGACGGAAAAATTCAAAAAATAAATCGCGTAAAAGCAAACCAAACCTTAACCTTATTCCATAAAAATGCAGTAAAAAGAACACATAAAAAAACAGTAGAAAAACCATACTTTAAAAATATTACAAAAACTACTAAAATTGATTTTAAACATAAAGAAAATCCTTATTTCGATTACAATAAAGAACCTTTATTACCACACAAAATGTCACAATTTGGACCAGGAATTGCCGTAGGAGATATAAATAACGATGGCTTAGATGATTTTTGGATTGGTGGCGCATACCAACAAGCAGGAGCAATATACATCCAAAATAAACAAGGAACATTTACACAAACCAATACCAAAATATTAAAGAAAGATAAAAATCAAGAAGACTTAGATGGTATCTTTTTCGATGCAGATAACGATGGCGATTTAGATTTATACGTAGTAAGTGGTGGAAATGAATTTATACCAAAATCCAAAGAATATAAAGATAGGTTTTATGCAAACGATGGAAAAGGAAATTTTACCAAAAAAGAAACCGCATTACCAGAAATGTTAGAAAGTGGTGCAAAAGTAATTCCAATAGATTTTGATAACGATGGCGATTTAGATTTATTTGTAGCAACAAGACTATTACCACAACATTATCCACAACCACCAAACAGCCATTTACTAGAAAATAGAAGTACAAAAACAGAAGTAAAATTTGTAGATATAAGCAAAAAATCTAACGAAGCTTTTAAAAAATTAGGCTTAGTGACTGCCGCAATATCCATAGACTTTGATAAGGATAAAGACGAAGATTTAATTGTAGTAGGCGAATGGATGCCAATAACATTTTTAGAAAACACCAATGGAATATTTAAAAATGTAACCAAAAAACAAACCTTAAAAAATACTACAGGTTGGTGGTATAGTATCCATAAAGTAGATATGGATAGCGATGGCGACCAAGATTTTATTGTAGGTAACTTAGGATTAAATTACAAATACAAAGCATCCACAGAAAAAACATTCGATGTTTACGCCAACGATTTCGACAATAATAAAAGTCTAGATGTTGTATTGAGTTATTACGAAGGAAAAACACAATATCCAGTACGAGGAAGGCAATGTTCTTCGCAGCAAGTGCCGGGAATAAAGAAAAAATTTAAAAATTACAAAGATTTTGCCAATGCCGATGTAGCAGATATTTATACCAAAAAGAAATTAAAAACAGGAATCCATTATAAAGCGCAAACATTTGCCTCTACATATATAGAAAATTTAGGAAATGGCACATTTAAAAGTACAGCCTTACCAAACGAAGCACAATTTTCATCAGTAAATGCGATACTAACAGACGATTTTGATAAAGATGGCAAAAAAGATATGCTTATCGCAGGAAACCTTTATGTATCGGAAGCCGAAACACCAAGAAATGACGCATCCATAGGATTGTTACTAACACAAAAAAATAATACATTCCAAACCGTACCATACAACAAATCGAGATTCCTAGCAGATAAAGATGTAAAAAATATGCAATTTATAAGCATAAAAGGAAAAAAATGTATTTTAGTTGCTAATAATAACGATACACTTCAGATTTTTGAAATAGAATAAAAAATCCCAAGAGCCTAATCTCAGGATTTATATTTTAAACGCGAGTTATATATAAAAAAGGAAAATAGAACTATTTTGTTTTTTTAACATATTTGGTTAAAATAACAATATGTTGGTCACCAACGCGACCTTCAATATGTTCTGCATTATCGTGTACCAAGGAAATACGATGTACCGCTTCGCCACGTTTGGCAGTAAAGCCACCACCTTTTACTTTTAAATCCTGAATTAACACCACAGAATCTCCATTAAATAAAATGTTTCCATTACAATCTTTATGGATGATTTTTGTACTAGGATCTACATGTTCTCCAGTAGCTTCAGCCCATTTTAGCGTATCGTCATCCAAATACATCATATCTATTAAGTCTTGTGCCCAAGCCTCTTTTTGGTATTTTAAACGATGTAGTAAACGCCAAGCAGTAATTTGTACAGGTGGAAATTCGGACCACATACTATCATTTAAACAACGCCAATGATTGCCATCTAAATTGTCTGTACTTTCTATTTGATTTTTACAAGTATCGCATACCAATATTGTATTTTTTTCTTCTACATCCTTTACAGGTGGTACATTGTAAACAGCTAATTTTTCTTTAGCACCGCATAATTCACAAGAGGAATTACTACGTTTATTTAAGGCTCTTTCTAAGCTCATATTTTAGTTGAATAATAAGTTAATATTTTTGTTATTGTATTAAGAAAAAGTATTTTTCTTTTAATCTTTTAATCTTTTAATCTTTTAATCTTTTAATCTTTTAATCTTTCAATCTTTCAATCTTTCAATCTTTCAATCTTTCAATCTTTCAATCTTTCAATCTTTCAATCTTTTAATCCTCTAGTACTGTTCCTTCTCATTAGGGAAATCTAAACTTTTAACATCAGCGATATAATTTTTAAAAGCACCAGACATTTCATCGTAAAGATTTAGGTAACGTCTTAAGAACCGTGGATTAAATTCATGTGTCATTCCAAGCATATCGTGCATTACCAAAACCTGTCCATCTACACCAGCACCAGCACCAATACCAATTACAGGAATCGATAATTTTTTGGCTACTTTTTCTGCTAATTTAGCAGGAACTTTTTCTAAAACCAAAGCAAAGCAACCTAATTCTTGCAATAAAATGGCATCTTCTATTAATTTATTTGCTTCGGCTTCTTCTTTGGCTCTAACGGTATAGGTACCAAATTTATATATAGACTGTGGTGTTAAGCCAAGATGTCCCATAACCGGAATTCCAGCAGTTAAAATTCTAGAAACAGACTCCGAAATTTCAGAACCACCTTCTAATTTTACTGCATGACCACCAGACTCTTTCATAATTCGAATAGCAGATTCTAACGCTTTACGAGAATTTCCTTGATAGGTACCAAAAGGTAAATCAACCACTACCAAGCAACGCTCAATGGCTCTAATAACAGACGAAGCATGATAAATCATTTGGTCTAAAGTAATAGGCAAAGTAGTTTCGTGACCAGCCATTACATTAGAGGCAGAATCGCCAACCAAAATAATATCGATACCAGCGTGGTCCACAATTTTTGCCATTGTATAATCGTAAGCCGTAAGCATGGCTATTTTTTCGGCATTTGCCTTCATCTCAATTAGAGATTTAACCGTAATTCGTTTGTATTGTTTCTTTGCGACAGACATATTTTAAGTTTATTTGTACAGTTATTGTTGTGAAGTTGGTTCCTTTTCTTTTTTAAAAGGATTGTTATTCTTAAGATTTTTGACCTGTTCTAAAATGGAAGGAAATAATGTAGGAGCAAAACTTTTTGTAGGTTGATACAAAATAGAATTATCTAAAGTTTCCTGTTTTACAAAAGTGATGGTATCGTTCATTTTTCCAAAAATATTGATAATAACACTAAGAATCATTCCAATTTTTGCAGCACCAAAAACGGCACCAGCAATTTTATTTAAAATACCAAGTTGTGCAGCATCAATAATTTTAGTTAATAATTTACCAACTATAGATACTAAAACAAGAATAATTAAAAATGTAATGGCAAAAGCTGCCGCTTGAATATATTTAGCGTCCCATGCTACCTTTAATTTTAGCCAATCGGCAACAAAGTACGAAAAGTGGATTGCACCATATAAACCAATAAGTAAAGATAATAAAGAAGCAACTTCAATAAAAAAACCTTTCATAAAGCCTCTTACTAATCCATAAATAAGAAGTGCTCCTAAAATAATATCAATAATTTCCATTCTATTACTTTTTGCAAATATAATTAACTTTTCTTTTGCAATCTTTATTGTTGGCTATTTTTCTTAGTTCTACTTTTCTCATAAAGGAGTAAACTGCAATGATTGTTTTATAGACATTATACAAAAACAACCGTAATATCAGCATCTATATAAACCAATATTTTTTCTGTAACCATATATTGCATTTTTTCTAATACACTAGCATAATTAT
>WFMU01000457.1 GCA_015488935.1 Flavobacteriaceae bacterium
AAATAAATTCAATTTAAAAAATAATATAAATGAAGATGGGACTTCCCTACTCTTTTTTGCGGCATCGAAAGGAAATATAAAGGTTGGTAAATTTTTAATTAAAAATGGAGCAAATGTAAATGCCGTTTCTAAATATGGTACAACAATGCATTGGGCTTTAGAAAAAAGAAAAAGTAATTTTGCTTGGTTACTTCTAAATAATGGTTACAATCCAAAAATTGAAGCTAAAATTATTAATAATAAAGAGCCTCTAAATTTTTTAAGCTTCTTTTTAATCCAAAAAGAAAAAACAGTAGGAATGCCTATTTTAAAAACTTTACTTAAAAAAGAAATGAATCCAAATATTAGGGATAGAGATGGCACAGCACTTATTCATCTTGCAACGTATAACGGTTTTAAAGAAATAATTCCGCTATTGCGAGAATACCATGCTAATCCCAATCTTAGAATTTTACCAAATAATAGCCATACAATAAAAGATGCTTTTATTGCTAATCATCCAACTCCGCTAATGTTAGCCGCGTATTTTAACAAATTAGATATTGTAAAAGAATTACTTAAATTTGCAACCATTAAAATAGATACAAAAGGTATTATTGATGGAAAAACCGCCTTAGATATCGCTAAAGACAAAAACCATACAGACATTATTAATCTACTAACACAAGTTAGTAATTAAATTTTTATAACATGCATAACAGCTTCGGAAATATTTTTAAACTTACTACTTTTGGAGAATCACATGGTACTGCAATTGGTGGTATTATTGATGGTTGTCCTGCTGGTATTTTACTCGATTTTGAACAAATTCAAACAGAGCTTAACAGGCGTAAACCTGGACAATCTAAAATTACTACGCAACGTAAAGAAGCAGATGAAGTAATCTTTTTATCTGGTATATTTGAAGGAAAAACTACAGGAACTCCAATTGGTTTTCAAATTCAAAATACCAATCAAAAGTCGAGAGATTACACACATAATAACGAAGTTTTTAGACCTAGTCACGCCGATTTTACGTATCAGAAGAAATATGGTATTCGCGATTTTCGTGGTGGTGGTCGTTCCTCTGCTCGAGAAACTGCAAATTGGGTAGTTGCTGGAGCCATTGCAAAACAAGTACTCAAATATTTTACAACAAACAAAAGCATTACAATAAATGCCTATACGTCGTCTATTGGCAGTATTTTTTTGGTAAAGCCTTATCAAGATTTAGATTTTGGAAAGGTAGAAAGTAATATTGTTCGCTGTCCAGATACCAAAGTTGCAGAAGAAATGATTTCGCTTATCCATAAAATTAGAAAAGAAGGCGATACTATTGGTGGTACTGTTACTTGCATTGCTAAAAATGTTCCTGTAGGTTTAGGAGAGCCCATTTTTAATAAATTACAAGCACAATTAGCAAAAGCCATGTTTTCTATAAATGCTGTTAAAGGTTTTGAGTATGGTGCTGGTTTTTGTAGTACTTCTATGAAAGGCTCTAACCATAACGATTTATTTTATGCCGATGGTACAACTAAAACCAACCTTTCTGGTGGAATTCAAGGTGGTATTAGTAATGGTATGGATATTTATTTTAGAGTTGCTTTTAAACCTGTAGCTACCATTATGCAAGAGCAACAAACAATTGATAAAGATGGTAATATGGTTACATTACAAGGTAAAGGCAGACACGATCCTTGTGTAGTTCCTAGAGCTGTTCCTATTGTAGAGGCTTTAACTGCTTTGGTTTTATTGGATTTTTTATTGTTAGATAAAACTAGAAACACGAGTGTATAATAATTAATTTGGATGTGTAAATCACCTCTTTTTACTTATAACATTGGTTAAAATTGTTACAAAAATCACTACAGAAATAGAGCTTAGTGGCATTAATATTGCTGCAATAATTGGAGAAAGTTGTGCCGTAATGGCAAAATACATTCCAATAATATTATAGAAAAACGACAATACAAAACTTGCTTTAATTACAGCAATTGTTTGTTTTGTTAATCTTAAAAATTGTGGTAATTCTGTAAATTTACTAGCATCTAAAATAGCATCGCAAGCTGGCGAAAAAACGTTGGTATTTTCTGAAACTGCAATACCAAAGTTACTTTGTGCCAATGCTCCTGCATCATTTAAGCCATCACCAATCATAAGTACATTTGCGCCTTGCTTTTGCTTTTGTTTTATAAATTCTAATTTATTTTCTGGTTTTTGATTAAATACCAATTCGGTTCCTTTTGGCAATATGGTTTGTAAATATTCTTTTTCTCCTTCGTTATCTCCAGATAAAATAATCAATTGGTATTTTTTTGCTAGTTTAGCAAAAACAGAATTAAGTCCTTTTCGATACGAATTCTTAAAGATAAATTTCCCTTTTAATTCTCCATTTATAGAGACGTATATTGTAGTTTCATTTTTGGTATTTCTCTTTGTTTTAACAAAACTTGCACTCCCTAAAATATATTTTGTTTGGTTTATTTCTCCTTGAATTCCTTTTCCTAAGATTTCTTTAAAATTTAGAATTGGCAGCTCTTCAAACTTCGGTAAAAATTCGTATAACATCCTGTTTAATGGGTGGTTAGATGAGCGTATTAAACTAGACAAGCCTTGCTCTTCTTTGGATGTTAATTTTTTACCTTCATAAATAATAGTAGCATCTTTATTGGTAGTAATTGTTCCTGTTTTATCAAAAATTATTGTATCAATTCTAGCTGCTTGTTCGATACCATTTGCATTTTTTAGATAAAATTTACGTTTGCCAAAAATTCGTAACATATTTCCTAAAGCAAATGGTGCAGATAATGCTAGTGCACAAGGACATGCTATAATTAATACAGAAGAAACTACATGAAACATTTGTAATTTATCATTAAAAAACCAATACATTCCTGCTAAAAAAGCAATTCCTAAGATAATAAATGTAAAGTATTTGCTAAGGGTGTCAACTAGATTTTTAATTCCAAAATTGGTATCTTTTTTAAATGCATCGTTAGACCAAAGTTGTGTTAAATAACTTTGTTGTATGGATTGTAACACATCCATTTCAATTGCTCCAGAGAGTTGTTTTCCACCAGCAAACAACTTATCGCCAGATTTTTTATTTACAGGAATAGACTCTCCTGTAACAAAACTATAATCAATATTGGCATTTCCGTTTATTAAAATACCATCAACTGGTATTAATTCTTCATTTCTAATTAGTAAACGATCGCCTTCTTTTACTTTATATACTTCTATTGTTTCTTCTATACCTGCGCTATTTATTTTGGTTACTGCTATTGGAAAGTACGATTTATAATCGCGTTCAAACGATAAATAATTATAGGTTCTTTGTTGAAATACGCGTCCTAATAGTAAGAAAAATACCAATCCTGTTAAACTATCAAAATAACCTGGTCCTAAATCCCAAATAATTTCTAGGATACTTCGTATAAATAAAACAGAAATTCCTAAAACAATAGGCACATCTATATTAAGCATTTTATGTTTTATACCTTTGTAAGCAGATATAAAATAGTCTTTTGCAGAATATACTACAACTGGTAGTGAAAATACAAACATTAAAAAACGAAATAAGTATTTGTATTTTTCGAGCCAATAACCTGTATCTTGAAAATATTCTGGAAATGATAATAACATTACATTGCCAAAGCCAAATCCTGCAATGGCTATTTGATATATTAGAGTTTTATTGGATTTATGTTTTCCGCTTTCTGCATCTTCTAGGCTTATGTATGGCTCGTAACCTATGGATGTGATTAATTCTACCACCGTTTTTAAGGTTGTTTTTGCATTTTTATAAGTAATTCGTATTGTTTTTTTTGGAAAGTTTACAGAAGATGCTATAATTCCATTGTGCAATTTGCTTAAATTTTCTAATACCCAAATACAGGAACTACAATGCATACTTGGTGTGTAAAACGACACTACAGAAGTTTCTCCATCATTAAATTCTACTAATTTTTCTACTATTTTATCATTTTCTAGGTAGTTAAATTTGCCTTTTATTTCGGTTGGTATTGTTCCTGGATTTTGCTCAAAATCGTAGTAACATCCTAATTCATTTTGATTTAATATTTCATATACGGTCTTACATCCATTACAACAGAAATTTTTATCTTTAATCTTAAATTGCTCTGTAGTACAATCTAATCCACAATGGTAACATGTTTCTTTTGACATTTTTTTAAATAAGTACAAATTTCGGTTAAAAATAACAGATATCTGTATGATATTTATCATTTTTTGAGTAATTTTGTATTATATAAAACAAAACGAAATGTCCAATTGTGAAAACTGCCTTATACGTCAATTAAATTCATTAAATGTACTATCTGAAGATGAATTAATAAAGATTTCTTCTAAAAAAAAGACACTTTCTTTTAAAAAAGGAGATATTTTGTTCGAGGAAGGTTCTCACTTAAATGGTGTTTTTTGTTTGCGTAATGGCAAATGTAAGGTTACCAAATTATCTCCTAATGGAAAAGATCAAATTGTTCGTTTTATTAAAAAAGGAGAAATGATTGGACAGCGTTCTGTAATTAGTGGTTCTATGGCACACCTTACTGTTACTGCTTTAGAAGACATGCAAGCGTGCTATATTCCAAAAGAAGAAATTTATTCTAATTTTAAAGCTAATCCCGAGTTTTCTGTTGATATTACCAAATCTATTTGCTCCGATTTAGACAATGCAAATATTGCTATTGCTAATATGGCTCAAAAAAATGTAAAGGAGCGTTTGGCAGATACCTTATTGCTATTTGACCGTACTTTTGGCGAGGATAGAGATGGCTTTTTAAATATTATTTTAAGTAGAGAAGAAATTGCTAATGCTATTGGTACTGCTACGGAATCTAGTATTCGGTTACTTTCGCAATTTAAAAAAGAAGGTTTAATCGAATTAAAAGGGAAAAAAATAAAATTAATAAATAAAACTAAACTACAACATATAACATAAGGTTATTAAGTATCCTG
>WFMU01000458.1 GCA_015488935.1 Flavobacteriaceae bacterium
GTTTATTAAACGATTTGGATAATCCATAGAAGGATAAAAAATAAATTCATCCTTCAAAAAAAGAAGGCAATACAACAACAGAATAAAGAGCCATAACAAATTATTATTGTTTTTAAATAACAATCTTACACTTGTTGGCATACTATAAAATAACCTAACAACTACGATTCTATTTATTAACCAATTAAAACAACCATTATGGCAATTAAAAAAAATGTCAAAGGTCACACCTTTCGAGTTCCAGTTAAATTCGATGACACATTATCTGAACCTCTAAAATTAAGAGCATTTTTATTTTCGAGAAACAAAAGATTTATTGAAACTACCGTAGTTAAAAACGAAGAAGTAGTTTTTAAAACCAAAGTAAAACACCGCAGCGATGTGCTTCTGCTTATTGCACCCGAAAAAAAAGGTCTTAACAATGTTAAAAATTATTACCAGCTACTGTATCGACATAAAGCATACAGACCAATTATTAAGATAGGACCTACTAGTCCGTTTGATATTGCAACAATACCTAGTCGATATTTACCATTTTGGTACAATAGAAAATGTAGAGTAACAGGAAATGTCTCTAAAAATTTTGATATTGATGGCGTAATGGAGAATAAAGGTTTATGCAAAATGAAAGTACATATTTGTGAAGTAGATAAAATACATTGGTTATTACCAAATATTCCAGATGATATTATTATTAAAATTCCAGATTTAATTTTTAATCCAGAATTACCAATTCCAGTACCAGCGCCAGATCCAATACCAGTAACACCATTTCCGGGACCTTTCCCTGGTCCATTTCCAAGACCAATTTTTACAACACCTATTTTTATGCCTAAACTTCGTTCTATAGAAAGCATTTTTTCAGCAACTAGCTTAGAAAGAAAACCAGTATCTTTAGGTAGAGATAAAGAACGAAATATTACAGATAGTATAAAACCAATATTGAGCAATAGTACTATTATTAGCCAGTTAGAAACTAAAAACCCAAAATTAATACGAAAAACTATCTTAGATAATTTCCATTTATTCCATCCTATATTTTGTATTGTTCCGTGGTTATGGCCATATTTTTATAAATGTGATGAATTAGATGTTGTTTATACTGATGCAAATGGTGATTTTGATACCGATATTTGGTATCCACGATTTGGAGATCATCCAGATTTATACTTTTGGGTAGAAGCTTTTATTGAAGAGGAATGGAAAACAGTTTATAAACCATCATTACCATGTCATACCTATTGGAATTATCCATGTGGTACAGATGTAAATATTACCATAACAGATCCAAGAGTATATTGGAGTTGTACCGAAGATATTGAAGGACAAATTATTTGGATTAAATCAGTTGGACATCACACAAGTATTTCACACATACAACAAAACAATGCCACAAAATTAATACAAAGCAAAATTTTACATACACAAGGATTAACGGATAGATATGAAACTCATGGCAATTACAGAAGACCATTTGGCTCTGGATTGTATTTTATCATGCAATTTAGTAGAGATTTGCCTAGTAATAAATATACTTATTATCGTTGGTCTTATCGAAAAATACGCAATGCTAATTTTTCTAATGCGTTAGGAACAGTTCCTAAATCGATAGATAATTTGGTATATAAATACTATTCGTATCGCTATAAAGATGCTGCAAATCACTTCCATTTTGCACATAACAAAAAGAAACTTGGACCTATTGCAAAAGGTACAGAAACAGACCTGTATTTAATACCAACCTCATCTCCAACAGCCGCACCTTTTAATGCAACGGAATTAGATGCAGATTGGGATAATAATACAAGAAGTATTTCCTTTGATTCACAATTAGATGGTGATGGACTTTACGAATTTACTTTAGAATTATTTGATGCTTCTGGAAACAAAGTAACTAATATTCCAAATGAATTATTTCAAGTACCAAAAAACAATAATCGTTTGCAATCAGTTGATGCTCCTGCTATTAATTTAGTTAGTAGTGGTGCAAATAAATGTAGCGCATTTAAAATGGTTATGCGAATTGATAACAGTAAGTGTGAAGCAGATATTTACAAAATTAAGGTAGATGGTAGAGAAGCAAATCCAAACTGTTGTGGTTTTGTTCCTTATATAGATAAAAATGCATCTAATATAGAAGTAACATTTAGAGCATACCATCCGCAAAATTTTGCAGATTTTGACTTTAATATACAGAAAGGTACTTGCAGCGATAGTGCGCAGACAAATAAAACCAATGTTTCGCATAAAATGGTTATAGGTAATGCAAATACCAATTCTGGTATGAGTTATGTTAGAAATAATGTAAGTATTTACAAAAAAACTTTTAAAGCAAAAGAGCTATTAGGCGTTTGTAAATTAGGAGGAAAAGCTGCATTTGCTGAACATTTATATATGCATGCTTTAGCTACAGATGGAAATAATGTATTAAGAGCCTTTGATGATTCAGCCTTAGCTGCATTTGCTTTAGAACCGAAAGTAAATCCATAATCTAATACAAAAGAAATGTATTATAGATTATTTAAAAAGAGGGGCGAATGGATATTCGTCCCTCTTCAAATGTATTTCAATAAAAAATACTGCATACAAATGAAAAATTAATTAACTACTAGACAAAACTAATTTAATTTAGATCAGTATTTAAAAATAATTGATAAGTGCTTGGTATTATTTTATAAACGTGGCTTGTGTATTGCTATTTTAGAACAAGAGCTCCCTACATTTAATTCTTGTACATAAGGTATTTTTGTACTTTTCATACCATTTATTTTAAACTACGCTTACGTTATTTAATGTAAAAAGCAATCTACCAAATCAGCAAAAACATGTAACAATAAACCAATAGCAATAATTCTAGTTTTACTATTAAATAAACCAATAAAGTAAACACCAATGGCAATATACGAATGTAATGGATGGAAGTTAATACTACACCTATACGCATCAAAAATAGGAGTGGCAAGTAGATGATCCAAATCAATAA
Source organism: Flavobacteriaceae bacterium (assembly GCA_015488935.1). Lineage (GTDB taxonomy): Bacteria > Bacteroidota > Bacteroidia > Flavobacteriales > Flavobacteriaceae > S010-17. The sequence goes on from WFMU01000458.1 coordinate 2,984, forward strand.
CCATAGTAGCAATAAAAATAAAATAAATTTTTAAAGGCTTTTTTTTAAAGAAAAAGTATGCAATTAAAGCAGGAAA